>NZ_BAABBP010000025.1:0-56459 GCF_039538025.1 Comamonas faecalis | reverse complement strand
CGCCGATTGGGGGCATCCCTCCCGCAGAAGCTGAGGCAAACTACTGGCGGCAACTCGCCGTCAGCAACACCTCGACAGAGGTGTCAACTTAAACCAATCAGCCTCCTTGAAACCCGGGGCGGTTCAGGGGCAGCACACGGCGCACACGGACGATTCGGGCGGCCTGCTGCGCACCAAAGCCAAGAGCTAGCATGGTTGCGGTTGGGACGGTGTTGATGGTATGGGCGAGGCTGGCTCCGGTGCGTATCGCCATGGGGGTTCTCCTGGTGGGGGCTGGGGGGTTGTAGACAAAGAAACCCTCGGGGCATCCTTTGAGGGCGAGACCTACGAGGGGGAGGAACGAAGTTCCCCGTGTGAGCTGTCCCCCTGAAGGCCACCACCAGGACGTTGTTCAGATGGTCTCTGTGTCGTCCTGGTGAACCCCTTCAGGGGTTAGATCTACGAGGGGGAGGAACGAAGTTCCCCGTGGTGGGGCAGCCCCCTGTGGTTCCCTTATAGGTAACCCTATGGGTTTATCTCTAAAGCCTATGCTGGAAACCGTAGGCTCTCCTACCCCCCCTACCCCCCCTTCCTCACCGCAGGTCACCCGAAGGTGCAAGCCATGAGAACCGGTTGGTAGAGTGAGATAGGGAACCTACGGACTCGACACCGCTAGGCCATGCCTAGCACCTACGTGGTGTACCGTTAGTTATCCCTGAGCACTGCACCTTACGATGCCTGCCATCCCCCACCAACACGGGGAGGATGCCCCCAGATAAGCGCCAGCCGCGAGAACACGGCCCCTTATCCGAATAGGGGGGGGCAATTGATTTCCCTGTCTCCAGCCCCCTGCGGGGCCTGCCCCGGGTGGTCTGAACGACTTTCGCTGAAATTTCAGCGTAAGTCCCGGGGGCGTTCAGTAGCGCTGGGCACCGCTAGGCCCATACCGAGCGCCTAGCACCCTGCTAATCCTCACGGTGCCCCTTGGCGAGGCCCGTAAGGGGCCGTAGGGCGTCCGTAGAGGGGCAGGCGAGGGGTAATAGTCACGGCCCCCAAAAGCGTTCCTGGGGGCTTCTAGGGGGTATCAGGCACGGGCTGGCGCAGCTAGCACCGCGTACAGCGTTGACCGTGAGACCCCCAGCGCCGCAGCTACCCGTGCCTTCGGGATGCCCTCTGCAACCATCGCCCGGGCACGGGCCACGCCTTCAGCATCTAGCGATGGCTTGCGCCCCTTGTAGACCCCCTTGGCCTTAGCGATGGCGATGCCCTCCTGTTGACGCTCCCGGATCAATTCCCGCTCGAACTGCCCTACGGCCCCCAGCAGTTGCAGCAGCAGGGTGTTCATGGGGCTGTCCTCCCCCGTGAAGGTCATTCCCTGCTTGGTGAACGTGACCGCGACGCCCCGCTTGGTGAGTCCCTTAACGATGCCTTCGAGGTCACCCAGCGAACGCGCCAATCTATCCATGCTGTGAACGTAGACGCAATCCCCCGCCCGGACGTGGGAAAGCATGGCCTGAAGCTGTGGGCGCTGGGTGTCTTTGCCGCTGGCCCTGTCCGTAAATACCTTGTCCAAGGCCACCCCTTCCAGTTGGCGGGCGTCGTTCTGACCTACGGAGCTAACCCGGATATAGCCTACCCGCTGGCCGGTGCTAGCGCAGCTAGCGGTGGTGCTGGGGGTGGTGCTGGCGCAGCTAGTGGTGTGGGGCATGGGTGAATCTCCATTCAAAAAAAGGGGGGGGGGGCTAGCCGCGCTGGCGGTTGCAGTGTTTGAATGGAGTCTAAGAGTTTTTTCGGAAAGTGTCAAACAATTCCGAAGTCAACCCTAAATGGACACTTTCCAGGGCGCCCTGAGATGTGCGGCTGGGGTGTACTTCAGATGGACGGGGGTATGCTCAAAAATGAGGACACCATGAACCGCCACGGCCCCCTGACCATGACTCGAAGCCCGGGCTGCGGCCCGAGGGAGGGGGGCACGGGGGGAGTCGCCGCACTGTCTGTATCGAGTGGGGCCAGACAAATTTCTACCAAAACTTTTGACCCCCTCCCTCCCGTTGCTAGGCTTGGCCCAGCGCTGCCCCCGTAGCCTTACCGTCAATCACCAGGTGCATACCGAGGCCCCAGACCTCTACCCCAGCGCTCCCGCTGCTGGAGCACCCAGCTGTGCGCCTCTCGAAGTCCCATAGGGGCGCCCCCGTGCGGAACTGAAGAAACAGCCCCCGGCCCCCTGCGCTGCTTGCATAGAAGTGGTGTCCGTTGAGTTCGAGGGTCAGGCCGTGGATTGTCAAAGTCATAGCTATGTAGGTTGCTTCTCACGCGCCAAGATCGGCGCGGGACGGATCATCGGCGCCAAGGTCACACCGCCGGGGGAATGCCCCCACAGCATCCCCTCCCCTATTGACACTCTCGCCACAGAGACGACCTGAGGGGGATTTCAGGGGCGATTCCTCTACCCGCACCGCAGGGAATCCATTAGGAATCATCAAGTTACATCTACAGTGGGCAGGCGCCGCCGTGCCTAGGGCATACGCGGAACAGCGGTCGTTTTGAAACTGCTACCATGGGGCTTCGCTGTGACATTTTCTTGTATCACTGAAGACCCCGAGCAACCGCCTAAACTGTTGATTTGCAAAGAAGTTTGCACGTCATATGGCGGCGGTAAGGCTCGTCACCCCTCTTCTCCCCCCTCCCTCCTGTCTTTGCTGCGGCTTGCGCGGGCATGGCCCGTGGCCGCCCTGATTGCCTGCTGCGCCCTGCCCGTGCAAGCCCAGCCGGCGGCGGTGCAACCCACGCTGGCGCAGTCCTATCACCCGGGCGTGGAGCTCGCACACTACTGGGTCAGCGAGAAATACGATGGCGTGCGCGGCCTGTGGGACGGCCGCCAGCTGCTGAGTCGCCAGGGCCTGCCGATTGCCGCGCCTGCCTGGTTCACCGCCGGCTGGCCGGCCACTGCACTCGACGGCGAGCTGTGGGCCGGACGCGGGCGTTTCGACCAGGCGCAAAGCGCGGTCGCGCAGGCGCAGCCCAATGACAAGGCATGGCGGGCCATGCGCTACATGGTGTTTGACCTGCCCGCCCATCCCGGCACTTTTGACGAGCGCCTGCCGGCGCTGCAACGCACGGTGGCCGCCATCGGCCAGCCCTGGGTGCAGGCCGCGCCCCAGTGGCGCGTGGCCTCTCACGCCGCGCTGATGGAGCAATTGCACGAACTGAACCGCGCCGGCGCCGAAGGGCTGATGCTGCGCCGGGGCGACGCGCCCTGGCGCGGCGGGCGCAGCGCCGACTTGCTCAAACTCAAGGCCTTTGAAGACGACGAGGCCACCGTCGTGGGCCACCTGCCCGGGCGAGGCAAGTACGCCGGCCAGACCGGCGCACTGCTGGTGCAATTGGCAGACGGGCGGCGTCTGCGCCTGGGCTCGGGCCTGAGCGACGCGCTGCGGCGCAACCCGCCGCCCGTGGGCAGCGTGGTGACCTACCGCTTCAACGGCCGCCACGCCAGCGGCCTGCCGCGCTTTGCGCGGTTCTGGCGCGTGCGGGCGGACAATCCGCCGCCAGCCGGCGGGGGCGGATCGCCCAGTCGTTAGAGCGTGCGGCCGAATGGCCCATCGCTGCCCACCTGCACCTGCCGGCCCCGGGCTGCGCGACCGCGTGCGGCGGTCTTGGCCTTGGGCGCGCGCTGCGGGGCGTCGGCCTGGGCCACGCAGTCGGCGTAGTAGCGCACCTCGCCATGCTCGTCCTCGATTTCCACCAGACCATGAATATCGGTCTCGAAACCCGGGCACAGCTTGGCGAACTCGCGCGCGAACTTCAGGTAATCGACGATCTTCTTGTTGAACACCTCTCCCGGGATCAGCAGCGGAATGCCCGGCGGATACGGCGTGATCAGGCTGGTGGTGATGCGCCCTTCAAGCTCGTTGATCGCCACGCGCTCGGTCTTGCGCTGGGCAATGTGGGCGTAAGCGTCGCTGGGCTTCATCGCCGGCGTCAGGTCGCTCAGATACATCTCGGTCGTCAGGCGCGCGATGTCGTACTTGGCGTAGAGCTGGTGCACGTGCTGGCACAAGTCCTTCAAACCCATTTTCTCGTAGCGCTTGTGCTGCTGGCAGAACTCGGGAAGGATGCGCCACATCGGCTGGTTCTTCTCGTAGTCGTCCTTGAACTGCTGCAGCGCGGTGAGCAGCGTGTTCCAACGGCCCTTGGTGATGCCGATGGTGAACATGATGAAGAACGAGTACAGGCCGGTCTTCTCGACCACCACGCCGTGCTCGGCCAGATATTTGGTGACGATGCTGGCCGGGATGCCGTCCTTGCCGAACTTGCCGTCCAGGTTCAGCCCGGGCGTGACGATGGTCGACTTGATCGGGTCGAGCATGTTGAAGCCGTCGGCCAGGTCGCCAAAGCCGTGCCACTTGGCGTCGGTGCCGCCTTTTTTGCGGCCCTTGGCGCGAAACACCCAGTTCTCGGCCGTCCCCAGGCCTTCTTCGATCAGCTCCTGCGGGCCCCAGACCTTGAACCACCAGTCGTTCTTGCCGAACTCTTCCTCCACCTGGCGCATCGCGCGGCGAAAGTCCAGCGCTTCCAGCAGGCTTTCCTCGACCAGCGCGGTGCCGCCAGGCGGCTCCATCATCGCGGCGGCCACGTCGCAGCTGGCGATGATGCTGTATTGCGGCGAGGTGCTGGTGTGCATCAGGTACGCCTCGTTGAACAGGTGACGATCCAGTTTTTCGCTTTGCGAGTCCTGCACCAGCACGTGGCTGGCCTGGCTGATGCCGGCCAGCAGCTTGTGGATGGACTGCGTGGAATACACCACCGAATGCTTGGGCCGCGCCCGCTTCTTGCCCATGGCGTGAAAGCTGCCATAGAACGGATGGAAGGCCGCGTGCGGCAGCCAGGCCTCGTCGAAGTGCAGGTTGTCGACGTAGCCGTCGAGCAGGCCCTTGATGGTCTCGGTGTTGTAGAGCACGCCGTCGTAGGTCGACTGCGTGAGCGTCAGCACGCGCGGCTTGACGGTCTTGGCGTCAACGCCTTCGAGCAGCGGGTTGGCCGCGATCTTGGCGCGGATGGTCTCGGGTTCGAACTCGCTTTGCGGGATCGGACCGATGATGCCGAAGTGGTTGCGCGTGGGCTTGAGGAACACTGGCACCGCGCCCGTCATGATGATGGAGTGCAGGATGGACTTGTGGCAGTTGCGGTCGACGACGACCACGTCGCCCGGCGCCACCGTGTGGTGCCAGACGATCTTGTTGGACGTGCTGGTGCCGTTGGTGACGAAAAAGCAGTGGTCGGCGTTGAAGATGCGCGCCGCGTTGCGCTCGGATTCGCCAATCGCGCCGTTGTGATCCAGCAGCTGGCCCAGTTCCTCGACCGCATTGCACACGTCGGCGCGCAGCATGTTCTCGCCGTAGAACTGGTGGTACATCTGGCCCACCGGGCTCTTGAGGAAGGCCACGCCGCCCGAGTGGCCGGGGCAGTGCCAGCTGTACGAGCCGTCCTCGGCGTAGTCCAAGAGCGCCTTGAAGAACGGGGGCTGCACGCCCTCCAGGTAGCTCTTGGCCTCGCGGATGATGTGGCGCGCCACGAACTCGGGCGTGTCCTCGAACATGTGGATGAAGCCGTGCAGCTCCCGCAGGATGTCGTTGGGCAGGTGGCGGCTGGTCTTGGTCTCGCCGTAGATATAGATCGGCACGTCGGCGTTCTTGCGTCGCACCTCGCCGATGAAACTGCGCAGGCTGTGGATGATCGGATCCTGCCCCGCGCCCAGCGTGAATTCCTCGTCGTCGATAGACAGAATGAAGGCGCTGGCGCGGCTTTGCTGCTGCGCAAACTGCGAGAGGTCGCCGTAGCTGGTCACGCCCAACACCTCGAAGCCCTCCTCCTCGATGGCCTGCGCCAGCGCGCGGATGCCCAGGCCGGACGTATTCTCGGAGCGGTAGTCCTCGTCGATGATGACGATGGGAAAACGGAATTTCATGCGCAGCCTCCCGGGCAAGCGATCAAGCTAAAAACAGACAGGCGCGAAGTGTAAGAAAGAATCCAGGGGCCTGACACGCGTACCCGTGTATTTGGCCCAGAATCGCGATTGGCCACAACATTCGATAAGGAGGGACTCTGGTGGACATGGACGCATCCAACATCTGGTGGCTGCTGGCCGGCTTCGCGGTCGCAGCCGAGCTCATCACCGGCACTTTTTACCTGCTGATGCTGGCCATCGGCCTGGCCGCTGGCGCCGTGGCCGCGCACTTCGGCCTGTCCAGCAGCATGCAGATGGCAACCGCCGCGGTCGTGGGCTCGGTGGCGGTGCTGGCCACCTACTATGTGCGTCGTGCCCGCCCGGGCGACCCGTCGCCGCGCTCCGAGCGCAGCGTCAACCTGGACGTGGGCGAGACCGTGCAGATCGACGCCTGGAGCGCCGACGGCACGGCCCAGGTACGCTACCGCGGTGCCAACTGGACGGCCATCCTCGCCCCCGGCACCACGCCCACACCCGGTTCGCACCGCGTCGTCGAGCTCGTCGGCAGCCGCCTGCTGGTCGAGCCGCTGTAACCCTCGCCTCACCCCGTTTACCCATTCCCGAGAAAGCAAATCCATGGAAGTCGCCATCGTCATCGTCGTCATTGCCGTGCTGTTCATCACGCGCGCGGTCAAGATCGTCCCGCAGCAAAACGCCTGGGTCAAGGAGCGCCTGGGCAAGTACGCCGGCACGCTCGCGCCGGGCATGAAGATCATCATTCCCTTCATCGACCGCATCGCCTACAAGCACAGCCTGAAGGAAATTCCGCTGGACGTGCCCAGCCAGGTCTGCATCACGCGCGACAACACGCAGCTGCAAGTCGACGGCGTGCTGTACTTCCAGGTCACCGACCCGATGCGCGCCAGCTACGGCTCCAGCAACTACGTCGTCGCGGTCACCCAGCTGGCGCAGACGACGCTGCGCAGCGTCATCGGCAAGATGGAGCTGGACAAGACCTTCGAGGAGCGCGACATCATCAACGCCCAGGTGGTCGCCGCCATCGACGAAGCGGCGCTGAACTGGGGCGTCAAGGTGCTGCGCTACGAGATCAAGGACTTGACCCCGCCGGCCGAGATCCTGCGCGCGATGCAGGCGCAGATCACCGCCGAGCGCGAGAAGCGCGCCGTCATCGCCACGTCGGAGGGCAAGCGCCAGGAAGAGATCAACCTGGCCGACGGCCAGAAGCAGGCCGCCATCGCCCGCTCCGAGGGCGAGCAGCAGGCGCAGATCAACAAGGCCCAGGGCGAGGCATCGGCCATTCTGGCCGTGGCCGAGGCCACGGCGCGCGCCATCGCCCGCGTGGCCCAGGCCATCGAGCTGCCCGGCGGCAGCCAGGCCGTGCAACTGAAGGTGGCCGAAAAGGCGGTCGACGCCTACAGCAAGGTGGCCGCCGACGCGACCACCACGCTGATCGTGCCCAGCAACATGACCGAGGTGTCGGCGCTGGTCAGCTCGGCAATGAAGATGATCCAGACCAACCAGAAGTGATGCCCGCCGCGCAACGCGCATGAACCAACCCCTGGATGCCCTCGCCTTCCCTTTGCGCGGCAGCCGGCTGATCGAGGCCAGCGCCGGCACCGGCAAGACCTGGACGATTGCCGCGCTCTACCTGCGCCTGGTGCTGGGCCACGGTGGCGAGAACGCCTTTGCCCGCCCACTGCTGCCGCAGGACATCCTGGTGATGACCTTCACGCGCGCGGCCACGCGCGAGTTGACCGAGCGCATCCGCGCGCGGCTGGTGCAGGCGCTGGCCTGCTTTCGCGGCGAGGCGCCCGTGCCCGACGGCGACGCCGTGCTGCAGGGACTGCTGGCCGACCACGCCGACCCTGCCGAGCGCGAGGCCGGCGCCTGGCGCCTTCAGCTGGCTGCCGAATCCATGGACGACGCGGCCATCCACACCATCGACGCCTGGTGCCAGCGCATGCTGCGCGAGCACGCCTTCGACAGCGGCAACCTGTTCGACGAGACGCTGGAGGCCGACGAGCGCCAGCGGCGCACCGAAGCCGCGCAGGACTACTGGCGCCAGCAGGTCTACCCGCTCGCAGGCAGCGCGCTGGACGCGCTGCTGCAGGTCTGGCCGACGGTGGAAGCGCTGGTGGCCGACATGGCGGCGCTGAGCGACGAACCGCTGGACCCCGCGCTGGGCCAGGGCTGCGCGGCCCAGGTGCTGGAGCAGGCCCAGGCGCAGCGCCAGCAGCAGTTGCTGCAACTGGCCAGCGGCTGGCAGGAGCGCGCCCAGCAACTACAGGGCTGGCTGGCCGGCCAGCTGGCGCACAACGCCGCCGCCTGGACGGCCAGCAAGCTGCGCCCCGCCAACACCGGGCGCTGGCTGCAGCTGCTCAGCGACTGGGCCGCGCAGCCCCACGACGCGCTGCAAGAGGCGCTTGGCACCGGCGCCACCCGCCTCACGCCCGACGGCCTGCTGGATGCATACAAAGGCGCGCCGCCCGCGCCCCTGCCTCAAGAGTCGCAGGCACTGGCCGACCTGCTGGACGCGCTGCGCGAGCTGCCCGGCGCCGGCACCGCGCTGCGCCTGCACGCGGCCGTGCACGTGCAGCAGCGCCTGCGCTGGCTCAAGCGCCAGGCCGGCACCTTCGGCTTTGCCGACATGCTCGACCGCCTGAACGCGGCGCTGGCCGGCGCGCGCGGCCCTAGCCTGCGCGCGTCCATCCTGGCGCAGTACCCGGTGGCGCTGGTCGACGAGTTCCAGGACACCTCGCCCGCGCAATACCTTTTGTTCGACCAGATCTACCGCAGCGCGGACAACGACACGGCAAGCGCGCTGCTGCTGATCGGCGACCCAAAGCAGTCGATCTACGGCTTTCGCGGCGCCGACATCTACAGCTACCTGCAGGCGCGCCGCGCCACCGCCGGGCGCCACTATATGCTGGGCACCAACTACCGCTCCAGCGGCGCGCTGGTGCAGGCCATCAACCACTGGTTCGACCAGGCCGAGCAGCGCGCCGGCAGCGGAGCGTTTCGCTTCCGCTCTGCAAGCACCGGCGCCGCCGAGCAGGACGACCCGGTGCCGTTCACCGGCGTGGCCGCCGCCGGCCGCGCCGAGCGCTTCGTCGCCCAGGGCAGCGCGCAGCCGGCGCTGCACACCGTCTGGCACGCCGGGCCGGGCGACGAGCCGCTTTCCGCCCAGGCGCTGCAGCCCCACCTGGCCCAGTGCTGCGCCGAGCAGATCGTGCAGTGGCTGGGCGACGCAACCACCGGATTCGACCGCCCCGGACACGGCTTCACCCGCCTGAAGGCCGGCGACATCGCCATCCTGGTGCGCAAGAAGAGCGAGGCCGACGCGGTGCGCCGCGAGCTGCAGCGCCGCGGCGTGGCATCGGTCTACCTGTCCGACCGCGAATCGGTCTTCACCAGCGGCGAGGCGCGCGACCTGCTGCTGTGGCTGCGCGCCGTGGCCGACCCGCTGAACACCCGCCACCTGCGAGCGGCACTTGCCACGCCGCTGGTCGGCCTGGCGCTGGCCACGCTTGAGCAGCTGGCCCACGACGACCAGGCGCTGGACGGCTGGAGCGAGCTGCTGCGCCAGCTGCACGGCGCGTGGCAGCGCCAGGGCATCCTTGCCATGCTGCGCCACAGCCTGCACCGCCTGCAACTGCCCGCACGCTGGCTGCAGGACGCGGACGCCGCCGGCGAGCGGCGCCTGACCAACGTGCTGCACCTGGCCGAGCTGCTGCAGAACGCCAGCGCCGACCTGGACGGCGAGCACGCGCTGATCCGCTGGCTGGCCGGGCAGATCGACAGCCCCGGCGGCGACAGCGACGAGCAGGTGCTGCGCCTGGAGAGCGACGCCGACCTGGTGCAGGTCGTCACCATCCACAAGAGCAAGGGCCTGGAATACCCGCTGGTGTGCCTGCCGTTCGCCGTCGGCTACCAGCCGCGCCAGCGGCGCAACACCGCGCTGCTCAAATTGCCCCAACCGGGTGGCGGCCACCTGCTGCGGCTGGACTACAGCGACGCCGAGCTGGCCCAGGCCGACGAGGAGCGCCTGCGCGAAGACCTGCGCCTGCTGTATGTGGCGCTGACCCGCGCGCGCCACGCGCTGTGGCTGGGCGCCGGGCCGCTGCGCCACGGCAACGGCAAGGCCTGCATCAACCAAATGACCGCCTGGGGCTATCTGCTGGGCGGCGACACGCCTCTGGACGGCGCCGCCTGGTGGCAGCGGCTGCAAGCCTGGTGCGCCGGCCAGCCCGCCAGCCGCTGCGAGCGGGCGCCCGAACAGGTGGCGCTCACCCGCCTGCCCGCGCCGCAGGGGCAGCCGGCGCTGCACGCCGCGCCACCCTACCGCGCGCAGTTCGACCGGCGCTGGGGCATAGGCAGCTTCTCGGCGCTGGTGCGCGACCTCTCCCCGCTTGAGAGCCCGCCCCAGGCCGCCAGCGACCCACTGCCCGATCTGCCTGATCTACCCGATCTGCCCGACGCGCCCGCATTGCACGGCCTGGCCACCCCGCGCCCCGCCGACGACGAGCCGGCCAGCCAGCAGCCCGTCGACACCGCGCTGCCCGGTGCCACGCGAGCCACCACCCTCGCGCCCTGGCACCGCTTTCCCGGCGGACCGCTGGTCGGCAACTTTCTGCACGAACAGCTGCAGTGGCTCAGCGACGAAGGCTTTGCCCTGGCGCAGCAGCCCGCGGCAGATGACCCACTGGCCGCCGCGCTCTTGCGCCGCTGCGAGCGTGCCGGGCACGGCCCGCGCGCGCAGGACGCGCTGGCCTGGCTGGCCGCCGCGGCGCACCAGCGCCTGCCCGGCGTGGACGCCTCGCTCGTCCAGCTGGCCCAGGGCGGCGCCCACCAGCGCCTGGCCGAAATGGAGTTCTGGATGCCTGTGCAGCAGCTGCCCGCCGCCCGGGTGGACGCGCTGTGCCGCGCGCACATCCTGCCCGGGCAGGAACGCCCGCCGCTGCCCGAGCGCAGCCTGCACGGCATGCTGATGGGCTTTGCCGACCTGGTGTTTGCCCACCAGGGGCGCTACTGGGTGCTGGACTACAAAAGCAACCGCCTGGGAGCGGACGCCGCCGCCTACGGCGCCGACGCGCTGGCGCAGGCCATGCTGACGCACCGCTACGACGTGCAGGCCGCGTTCTACCTGCTGGCGCTGCACCGCCTGCTGGGCCAGCGCCTGGGCAGCGCCTACGACCCGGCGGCGCAACTGGGCGGCGCGCTGTACTACTTTCTGCGCGGCATCGACAGCGCCGCCGCCGGCGTGCACCTGCTGGCGCCGCCTCTGGCGCTCTTGAACGAGCTGCAGGCGCTGATGGAATCCACCCAGCCGGAGGCACTGGCATGAGCCCGCCGCGCGCCGTACGCGACAGCGCCACCGGCGACCTGTTCGCCGCACTCACTGCGGACGATGCACCGCCGCCCGCCGCGCCGCTGACCGGCGACGCGCTGCTTGCATTGCTGCGCCAGTGGACCGACGCCGGCCTGCTGCGCCATATCGACACCGCGCTCGCCGCGCTGCTGCACGAGCAGCACGCAGACAGCCCGCCCTGCGCGCTGCTGGCCGCCGCGCTGCTGGCGCAGATGGAAGGGCGCGGCCACAGCTGCCTGCCGCTGGCGCCATTGCTTCAGTCGCCGCTGGCCACGCTGGCCTGGCCACCCGAGCATGCCGACGCGGTCGATGCGCTGTGGGCGCAGCTGCCCGCCAGCCTGCCCGGCTGGCTGCAGGCGCTCACCGCCTGCCCCTGGGTGCGCACCGCCACCAGCGACGGCACGCCACTGGACGACGACGCCGGCCAGCCGCTGGTGCTGGTCGACGCCGCAGGCAGCGCGCCGCTGCTGTACCTGCGCCGCTACTGGCTGCACGAGCAGGCGGTGGCACGCCACATCACCGCCCTCAGCAGCGCCACGCCGGCCGCGCCCGTCGACATCGGGGCCGCGCGCGGCTGGCTGGAGCGCTTTTTCGCGCCGACGCCGGACGCCGCGCCCGACTGGCAGAAAATCGCCTGCGCGCTGGCGCTGCGCGGGCAGCTGACGCTGATCACCGGCGGCCCGGGCACCGGCAAGACCTATACCGCCGCGCGCCTGCTGGCGCTGCTGTTTGCCACCGCCGCCCAGCCCGACCAGCTGCGCGTGGCGCTGGCCGCGCCCACCGGCAAGGCGGCTGCGCGGCTGAAGCAGTCCATCGACGAGGCGCTGGGCGCGCTGCAGCACAGCGTGGGCAGCGCGCTGGATCTGGGCGCGCTGGTCGAACGCACCGGCGCGGCGCGCACGCTGCACGCGCTGCTGGGCGCGCGCGCCGGCACGCGCCACTTCAGCCACCATGCGGGCAACCCGCTGGAAGTCGACGTGCTGATCGTCGACGAAGCGTCGATGGTGCACCTGGAGATGATGGCCGCACTGCTGGCCGCGCTGCCCGCCAGTGCGCGCCTGGTGCTGCTGGGCGACAAGGATCAGCTCGCCTCGGTCGAGGCCGGCGCCGTGCTTGGCGACCTGTGCCGCGGCGCCGAGGCCGGCCGCTACGCCCCGGCCACCGCGCAGTGGATTGCCGACCTGACGGGCGAGATCCTCGCGCCGCAATTCCTGGCCACTGGCGCCACGCCCGATCCGCTGGCGCAGCACACCGTGATGCTGCGCGCCAGCCGCCGCTTTGGCGGCCCCATCGGCCAGCTGGCGCAGGCGGTCAACGAGGGCGATGCAGCCGCCGCCGGCGCGCTGCTGCAGCGTGGCCGAGGTGGTGGGGACAGTGGCGAGGTCGCGCTGCGCCAGGGCGGCACGCCCGCACAGGCAGTGCAGCTGGCCTGGCCCGGGCGCGCCGGCACACCCAGCTATGGCGGCTACGCGCAGGCGCTTGCGCGCTGGCAACCGCTGCGCGCCAGTGCCGGGCAGGACGGCTTTGAAGCGGCGCACGCCGCCTGGGCCGCCAACGTGCTGCGCGCCTTCGAGCGCTTTCGCCTGCTGTGCGCGGTGCGCGAGGGAGACTGGGGCGTGCAGGGCCTGAACCGCGCGATCGAGCAGGCGCTGGCGCACGCCGGCGTCATCGCCCAGACGGGCGGCAGCTGGTACGCCGGGCGCCCGGTCATGGTCACGCGCAACGAGCCGCAGCTGGGCGTGTTCAACGGCGACATCGGCATCGCCCTGCCCGGCGCCGCGCCCGACCACGCGCTGCGCGTGTACTTTCTGCAGGGCGAGCAACTGCGCTCGGTCGGTGTGGCGCGGTTGGCACAGGTGCAGACCGCGTTCGCAATGACGGTGCACAAAAGCCAGGGCTCGGAATTTGCCCACGCCGCACTGGTGCTGCCCGCCAGCGCCGGCCAGCTGCTCGCGCGCGAACTGGTCTACACCGGCATCACCCGCGCGCGGCAGGCGTTCACGCTGGTCGAGCAGCACGCCGGCCTGCTGGCCCAGGCCATCGAGCGCCCCACCCAGCGCGCCAGCGGCCTGGCGCGGCTGCTGCGTCGCTGACGCCGCCAAAAACCCGGCACGGCGCCGGCGGCCATGGCACAGGGGACAATCGGGCCATGCCCGCACAACCCCAGGCGCAGCCGGCGCCGCACTCCCCCTGGCGCCTGTCCGTGGCGCCGATGCTCGATTGGACCGACCGCCACTGCCGCTACCTGCACCGCCTGCTGTCGCAGCGCGCCCTGCTCTACACCGAGATGGTGACCACCGGCGCACTGCTGCACGGCGACGTGGCGCGCCACCTGCGCTTTGGCACGGCCGAGCACCCGCTAGCGCTGCAGCTGGGCGGCAGTGAGCCGCACGACCTGGCCCGCGCGGCCCGACTGGGCCAGGACTGGGGCTATGACGAGATCAACCTGAACTGCGGCTGCCCCAGCGAACGCGTGCAGCGCGGCGCCTTTGGCGCCTGCCTGATGCGCGAACCCCAGCTGGTGGCCGACTGCGTCAAGGCCATGGTCGACGCGGTCGGCGTGCCGGTCACCGTCAAGCACCGCATCGGCATCGACCAGGTCGAGGACTATGGCTTTGTGCGCGACTTCGTCGGCACCGTCGCGCAGGCGGGCTGCAAGGTGTTCATCGCGCATGCGCGCAGCGCCTGGCTCAAGGGCCTGAGCCCAAAGGAGAACCGCGAGATCCCGCCGCTGCGCTACGACGTTGCGGCGCGCCTGAAGGCCGACTTTCCCCTGCTGACGATTGCGGTCAACGGCGGTATCAAGGACGACGCCGCGGTGCACGCGCAGCTGACGCAGCTCGACGGCGTGATGGTGGGCCGCGAGGCCTACCACAACCCCTGGTGGCTGGCGCGCTGGGACGAGGCCTTCTTTGGCGCCGCGCCCAACGCCCTCACCCGCGAACAGGTGGAAGAAGCCATGGTGGACTACATGGAGCGCGAGGCCGCCGAGCACGGCACGCACTGGTACGCGGTGGCCCGCCACATGCTGGGCCTGCGCCACGGCCTGGCCGGCGCGCGCCGCTGGCGCCAGGTGTGGAGCGACCACCGCCTCAAGCACTTGGGCGCCCGCGAGGTCATGGCAATTGCACGCACCGCGCCGGCGCCGGCACCACTGGCAGCCTGAAATCAATATCCCCTGGAGAACCAAGGGTGGGGACGCGATACGGCCCGCCCTTGATCAATATTGATATTCTGCTATAATGCGGGCCTTGCGCAGACTTATCTCGCGCTTGTTTTGCAAGCAAATTCGCCTTGCAAACCATTTTGACCCAAGCATGGGTCGCTGAATTACCAGCCAATCGCTGGAACCCATTTATCAGGCAGGCCCACCTCTTCTTGCAGGCTGCAAGCCCCTGCCTCGGCTTTTTTGCCGTGATATTACCCGGGTATATTGGATGTCGAATTTCGGCAGGCATCCATTCGCCCCTTGTTTTAAATTAACCAGGAGATGTTTGATGAGTATCGAAAACATGCGCGTTGCCATTTTGGGCGCCGGCCCCAGCGGCTTGGCACAGCTGCGCGCCTTTGACGCGGCCCGCCGCGCCGGCCAGGCCGTGCCCAAGGTGGTGTGCTACGAGAAGCAGTCGGACTTGGGCGGCATGTGGAACTACACCTGGCGCACCGGGCTGGACGCCTACGGCGAGCCCGTGCACGGCAGCATGTACCGCTATCTGTGGTCCAACGGTCCCAAGGAATGCCTGGAGTTCTCCGACTACAGCTTTGAAGAGCATTTCGGCCTGCCGATTGCCTCCTACCCGCCGCGTGCGGTGCTGCGCGACTACATCATGGGCCGTATCGAGAAAAGCGGCCTGCGCAAGCAGATCCAGTTCCTGCACTCGGTGCAGTGGGTGGAATATGACGAGAACAGCAAGAAGTTCAGCGTCACGGTGCGCGACATGAAGCAAGACCGCATGTTCACCGAGCAGTTTGACTGGGTAGTCGTCGCCACGGGCCATTTCTCCACGCCCAACGTACCGTATTTCGAAGGGGTGGAGAATTTCCCCGGCCGCGTTCTGCATGCGCATGATTTCCGCGATGCGTGCGAATTCACCGACAAAAACGTCCTGATCGTGGGCAGCAGCTATTCGGCCGAGGATATTGGCACCCAGTGCTATAAATATGGCGCCAAATCCATTACCTTCAGCTACCGCTCCGCGCCGATGGGTTTGAAATGGCCGGCCGCTTTCAGTGAAAAGCCCCTGCTCAAGCGGGTCGATGGCAATACCGCGTATTTCAAGGACGGCAGCAGCACCGAGGTGGACGCCATCGTGCTGTGCACCGGCTACCAGCACCACTTCCCCTTCCTGCCCAACGACCTGACGCTGCGCACCCACAACCGCCTGTACCCGGCCAATCTGTACAAGGGCATTTTCTGGATGGACAACCCGCATCTGGTGTACCTGGGCATGCAAGACCAGTACTACACCTTCAACATGTTCGACGCCCAGGCCTGGTATGCGCGCGACGTGATCCTGGGCAACCTGCCCCTGCCCAACAAGGAGGCGATGCGCCAGGACAGCCAGCGCTGGCTGTCCAAGGAGGAGGCCACGACCTGTCCCGAGGAGGACATCGACTTCCAGGCCGCCTACATTCGCGACCTGCTCAAGCCGACCGACTATCCCAACTTCCACGTCGAGGGCATGGCAACGCTGTTCAAGGAATGGAAGCACGACAAGCAGGAAGACATCCTGGGCTACCGCAACCGCAGCTACCGCTCGACCATGACGGGAACGATGGCGCCGCCCCACCACACGCCCTGGATGGAGGCGATGGACGACACGCTGGAGGCCTTCCTGGCCCGGGAGCCCGAGCTGGCCGAGGCCTGATCCACCTGGACTGCTGCCATCCGTGCAAAAGCCCGTGTCGCGAGACACGGGCTTTTTTGCGCTTCACAAAGCAGGCCGCCCGGTGCGATCACGCATTCCGGGCGGTCAAGAGGGTTTCAAGCAGGAGGCGCCCTCTTTCCATCGGGCGCCGCAGGCACTCAGCAGCAGGCACCGCCCGAGCAACAGGAATCTTCGTCTTCGGCGCCGACGGTCTCCAGCCGGCTGATCTGTACGCGCCACAGGCCGGGGCCGGACTGCAGATAAGCCCACTGGTACTGGCCCGGCGCGCGCGACTCCAGCTGGTAGCGCAGCGGCACCGGGTCGTGGTCATTGGCAATCACCAGGGCCTCGCCGGCGTTCAAAGTGTCCAGGCGGCCGAAGATCTGGGCGTGGCGCTCATACGGTGCGATGGTGCGCACGTCGATTTCAGAGATGGCTGCAGTGCTCATCGAGATTCCTTGCGACAGGGGGCGGGGATAAGTGTTGAAAACGGGCGCGGCCACGACTGATGGCGCCCTCATGGGGAAAACAAGAAATTCAGGGCCGGAACACGGGGCCGGAGCCGCCGCGCTTCAGCCGTCCTTGCCATCCAGGCGCGTGCGCGTCAGCCACGGCGTGTAGATCACCAGGTAGATGGCAAACCCCACGGCCCACAGCGCGGCCGCCACCTCCAGGCAGCGCAGGTAGTACTGCGGCTCGATCGCCGGCACGATGGTGCGCAGCACGGCGGCAATCAACACCAGCGCATAGGCGATCGCCTCGCCCTTGGAAGCCTTCAGCGGACGGCCGGTGTGGCCGCGCGCGGTGCGCGTGATCATGCCGATGATCAGCCCGCCGATGACACCCACGGCAAAGGCGTGCACCGCGATCGAGTCGCTGACCCAGCCCAGCTGCGCCATGGCCAGCAGCACGAAGCCGAGGGGCATCCACAGATAGGACAGGTGCAACACCCAGAGAATGGGCCGCGTCAGCGTGACCTGCGGGTGCCATTGGTACAGGCGCACCGCGTGCAGCGCCGCGGCCAGCAGACAGGCCACCAGCGTCAGCATGGCCGGTGCGGAGACCACCCACAGCGCCAGCGCCACCGCGGTCACGGCCAGCAGCGTCAGGTCGAACTTGCGCGGGATCGTGATCACCAGGCCGGGCGTGACGTTCTTGGTGAACATGGGCACGACGCGCCCTGTCATCACGCTGATGACCATCAGGATCAGCGCCAGCTCGGCGTACAGCGAAGCCATGACCGGTACCGTGATCGCGCCCATGGCCGACAGGTGAAACACCAGGTTGGCCGCGCTCATCAATAGCAAGATGCCGATCAGCGGCAGGTTGCGCTTGTTGCCCGCCTGGATCAGCACCCGCAGCAGGATGACCGCCACCGCCGGCAGCAGCACCACGTCCAGCGCGGCGAACACCGGATACGGCGCGACGAAGAAGGCCACGCGCGCCGCCAGCCACAGCAGCGCCAGCGTGCCCAGCAGCGGCCCGCGCGCGGTGTCGCGCCCGGTCCAGGCGCGCACCGCGGTCAGCAGAAAGCCGGCGATCACGCCCGCGGCAAAGCCGAACAACATCTCATGCGCGTGCCAGTACAGCGCAGGCAGTTCCAGATCCCATGGCACGTGGCCGATGAACACGCCGATCCACAGCGGTACCGACACGCAGGCCAGCAGCGCGCTGAGCAGGTAGAACGGGCGAAACCCCAGTCGCAGCAAGGCCATGCCTTTGAGCGCGGGTGCCACGGATGCGGGTGGAGACAGCGGTGATGCGGGCGGTAGGGGTTGTGACATGGCCTGTGAGAGGTGAATGCTCCAGGATCGTGGAGCCGACATGCCGCGCACCGTTGGGCGTGCGACCTATAACATTCATTTTATATGAATCTTAAACCATCCAACCCGGCCAATCAGGCGCGACAGTGACTTGCCCTGGGTACGCGGCCCGGTTCAAGTTCCGGCCGTTGCCGCCGATACCTTGGAGGCTGTCGTCATTTTTCAATCACCATGGATACCGCCCTCACCCAATCGATCGTCCGCACCTCCGCCGCCATGAACCAGCACGCCACTGCCGATGCAGTCGGCGTGGCCGTGCTCAAGAAAGCCATGGACGTGAACGCGGCCACGGCGACCACGCTGATCGAAACGCTGCTGCCCCAGCCAGCGCTGGCCACCGAAGGCGCGCTGGGCACGCAGGTCAACACCTACGCCTGACGTGGCGCGGGGCGCCAGCCCTGCCCAGGCGCGGCTGCGTGCCGCGCACACCCTGCCTCAATGCGCGGCGCCGGCGCTTGAGAACAGCTGAATGACGAGCACGCCGCCGACGATCATCGCCATGCCGGCGATGGCCGGCCCATCGAGCCGCTGGCCATACAGCAGCCAGCCGACGACCGAGATCAGCACGATGCCCAGGCCCGACCAGATGGCGTAGACGACACCGGTGGACATGTGGTTCATCACCCGTGCGACCAGAAAGAACGCCAGGCAATAGCCGGCCACGGCCAGCAGGCTGGGCCACAGGCGGGTGAACCCGGCCGAGGACTTGAGCGCCGAGGTGGCGATCACCTCGGCCGCGATGGAAATGCCGAGCATGACGAGTGGATGCATGGTGGGTCTTTCTTGTACCGCGCTCGCTTCAGAGGTTGAGAATAGATAGCTGGCCCACGCGCTCGGCGCCGGCCTTTGCATAACAAATCAGTCTCATAGCACGCCCTTCTTCGCGGCCGGCCACCGGAGCCAACTGGCGCAACGACGCTTTCGGAATCACGCGCCGCGCTGGCGCCGCGCCTCGTACAGGCAGACGGCGCTTGCCACCGACACGTTCAGGCTCTCGACCGCGCCCTGCATCGGGATGCTCACCAGCGCATCGCAGGTCTTGCGCGTGAGCTGGCGCATGCCCGGCCCCTCTGCGCCCAGAACCAGCGCAACCGGCCCCTTCAGGTCGGCCTGGTACAGGTTCTGTTCTGCGTCACCGCTGGTGCCGATGACCCAGATGCCGCGCTCCTTGAGTTCGCCGAGCGTGCGCGCCAGGTTGGTCACCATGAAGTACGGCACGGTCTCGGCCGCGCCGCTGGCCACCTTGGCCACGGTGGCGTTGATGCCCACCGCGTGATCCTTGGGCGCGATCACCGCATGCGCGCCCGCTCCGTCGGCCACGCGCAGGCAGGCGCCCAGGTTGTGCGGATCGGTCACACCGTCGAGCACCAGCAACAAGGGGTTTGCCACGCCGTCCGCCTCCAGTTGCTCCAGCAGCGCGTCCAGCGAATGCTGCTGCGCCACCGGCTGCACGCGCGCGGCCACGCCCTGGTGGCCGTGGCTGCCGGCGAGCTTGGCAATGCGCAGGCCGTCGGCCTCGATCAGGCGCACGCCCACCTCTTTGGCGCGCTGCACGAACTGGCGCATGCGCGCGTCGCGGCGCGTGGGGTCGACATAGATTTCGACGACGGACTGCGGCGCGGTCTTCAGGCGCACGCCAACGGCGTGAAAACCGAATAGGACTTTGGTAGGGGCGGACATGGCGGCATTATCCGGGCTGCGCAGGGGCCGCGCAGCGACAACCGCGCAAGCCCGGGCGCGGCGCAAGACACTTGCGCCCATACGGACAGGCAGCGCAGCGCCTGCGCGCGCCTTAGAATGCGCGGTTTTCTCCCGCTGCAGCGGGTAGGACGCGGGCTACCCGCCCAAGGCCTGGCACCGCCGCGCAAACCGGCGAGGCGGCGCACCACCCCTGCACACAACCGCCTCCTGCCATGATTCTGTCTCCCTTGATGCGCTGGGTGCAGCGCACCAGCCTGGTCACGCAAATCGTGATCGGCCTGCTCGTCGGCGTTGCGCTGGCCATCGTCTGGCCCGCCGCCACGCCTTCCGTGGCGTTTCTGGGCAACGTCTTCATCGCTGCGCTCAAGGCCATTGCACCGGTGCTGGTCTTCGTGCTGGTGATGGCCGCCATCAGCAACCACCGCCCGGGCGAGGCCACCGCCATCCGCCCGGTGCTGCTGCTGTACGTCGCCGGCACCGTGGCCGCGGCATTGGTGGGCGTGGTCGCCAGCACCTGGTTTCCCAGCACGCTGGTACTGCAGGCGCCGGCCACCAGCGGCACGCCGCCGGGCGCGGTCTCCGAGGTGCTGCTCAACGTGGTCAACAACATCGTCGCCAACCCGGTGCGCTCGCTGATGGAGGCCAACTACATCGGCATTCTTGCCTGGGCAGTGGCGCTGGGCGTGGCGCTGCGTCACGCCAACGCCACCACGCGCGCGGCGCTGCAGGACGCCTCGCACGCGGTCACCCAGGTCATTCTGTGGGTGATCCGCTGCGCGCCGCTGGGCATTCTGGGCCTGGTGGCCGCCACGTTTGCCGAGGCCGGCGCCCAGGCGCTGTGGGGCTACGCCCACCTGCTGGCGGTGCTGCTGGGCTGCATGGTGTTCGTCGCGCTGGTGGTCAACCCGCTGATCGTCTTTGCGGTGCTGCGCCGCAACCCCTACCCGCTGGTGCTGCTGTGCCTGCGCGAGAGCGGCATCACCGCGTTCTTCACGCGCAGCTCGGCGGCCAACATCCCGATCAACCTGGCGCTGTGCCAGCGCCTGGGGCTGGAGGAGGAGACCTACAGCGTCGCGATTCCGCTGGGCGCGACGATCAACATGGCCGGCGCGGCCATCACCATCAGCGTGCTGTCGCTGGCGGCGGCGCACACGCTGGGCATCACGGTGGATCTGCCCTCCGCACTGCTGCTGTGCATCGTCGCATCGGTGTGCGCCTGCGGCGCCTCGGGCGTGGCCGGCGGCTCGCTGCTGCTCATTCCGCTGGCGTGCAGCCTGTTCGGCATCGACAACGACGTGGCCATGCAGGTCGTCGGCGTGGGCTTCATCATCGGCGTGCTGCAGGACTCGACCGAGACCGCGCTGAATTCGTCTACCGACGTACTGTTCACCGCCACCGCCTGCATGGCGCAGGACAAGGGCTGACGTAGCGCAGCCGGCGACGCCCTCAGGCGGCGGCCAGCGGCTGCGCAATGCACCCGGCCTCGATCGTTATCGTGCGTCCGCAGCGCCGGGCGATGTCCCGGTCGTGCGTGACCAGGATCAACGTGGTCGCGCGCTCCTGGTTGAGCGCGAACATCAGCTCGACGATGGTCTGACCGGTGGCGTGATCCAGGCTGCCGGTGGGCTCGTCGGCCAGCAGCAGCGCCGGCTCGACGACGAAGGCGCGCGCCAGCGCCACGCGCTGCTGCTCGCCGCCCGACAGCACCTTGGGCAGGTGCTTGAGGCGCGCGCCCAGGCCCACGCGTTCGAGCATCGCCGCCGCCCGGGTGCGTGCGTCGCGCCGTCCGGCCAGCTCCAGCGGCAGCATCACGTTCTCCAGCGCGCTCAGGTGCGGCATCAGCTGAAAGCTCTGGAACACGAAACCCATCTTCTGCGCACGCAGCGCGGCGCGTACGTCCTCGTCCAGAGCGAACAAGTCCTGCCCCTGCAGCCGCACCGTGCCGCGCGTGGGCGTGTCCAGCCCGGCAATCAGCGACAGCAGCGTGCTCTTGCCCGAGCCCGACGCGCCGACGATGGCCACGGTCTCGCGCGCAGCAACGCGAAAGTCGATATCCCGCAGAATGTCGAGCTGCCCAGTCGAGTCGGCAACGGACTTGTACAAATGGTCGACTTCGATCAGATCCTGGGAATCAATCATGGACAAAGGAATTGGAATGCACATATGGCGACGGCGTGACTGTATCGCGGCCGCGGCGCTGGCACTGGCCTATCCCCTGGCACGCGCCGCTGCCGCGGCCAAACCCGCCACCATCCTGGTCGTCGGCGACTCGATGAGCGCCGAATACGGCTTGCCGCGCGGCAGCGGCTGGGTGCAGTTGCTGCACGAGCGCCTGGAGCGGGAGGCGCCGCAGGCCACGCTGGTCAACGCCAGCATCAGCGGCGACACCACCTCGGGCGGGCGCGCGCGCCTGCCCGCACTGCTGGCGCGCCACAAACCCACGCTGGTGGTGCTGGAGCTGGGCGGCAACGACGCGCTGCGCGGCCTGCCGCTCAAGAGCACCGAGGACAATCTGACCGCCATGGCCCAGGCCTGCCGTGCAGCCGGTGCGCAGGTGCTGCTGGTGGGCATGCAGGTGCCGCCCAACTACGGCGCCGACTACGCGCGCCGCTTTGCCGCGCTGTTCAAGGAGGTGGCGCAGGCGCAGGGTGCGGCGCTGGTGCCATTTCTGCTGGCAGGCGTGGCCGATGCAGCAGATCCCACCGCGCTGTTCCAGCCCGACCGCATCCACCCGAGCATCCAGGCCCAGCCGCGCATGCTGGACAACGTCTGGCCGCACCTGGCGCCGCTGCTGCGCTGAGCGCGCAGCGCCGCTTCAGCCTGCAAACGCCTGGGCCAGCGCCCGCGCCAGATCGGCCTGCAGATCCCGCACGTCCTCCAGCCCGATGCAAAAGCGCACGATGTGCCCCGGCTGCAGCTGCGGCGTGGCACCTTCGCGCATCGAGCCCAACTCGTAAGGCATGACCAGGCTGACCGGCCCGCCCCAGCTGTAGCCCAGGCGAAACAGCCGCAACGCGTCGCAGAACACGTCGACCTGCTGCTGGCTGTAGCGCGCGTCAAACATCACGCTGAAGATGCCGGCGGCCGCGCCCTGCCCACCGCGCGCGCCGCCGCACAGCGCCTGCCAGTGGTCGTGGCCGGGCGCGCCAGCGAGCGCCGGGTGCAGCACCTGCACCACTTGCGGCTGCGCGCCCAGCCAGCGTGCCAGCGCACGCGCCGCGTCGTCCTGCGCGTGGTAGCGCAGCGCCATGCTGGGCAGCGCGCGCAGCACGGCCTCGGCGTCGTTGGCGCCCACGCCCAGGCCCAGGCGCATGTGGGTGAGCTTGAGCCTGAGGTGCAGCGCCTGATCGCGCGTGGTGATCGCGCCCATCAGCACGTCGCCGCCGCCGCTGGGGTATTTGGTCAGCGCGTGCACCGAGACGTCGACGCCCAGGCTGCCGTCGCCCAGCAGGTCGAACGGCGCGAACGCCAGGCCTGCGCCCCAGGTGTTGTCCAGCACGCTGGCCACGCCGCGCTCGCGGCACAGCCGCGCCTGGGCGATCAGGTCGGGAAACTCCATGGTCACCGATCCGGCGGCCTCCAGCCACACCAGGCGCGTCGCCGGGCCGATCTTGGCGGCCAGGTCCTGCACATCCATCGGGTCGTAGACGCGGTGGGTGATGCCGTAGTGCGCCAGCTCCGCCTCGGCCAGCGCCTTGTTGGGACCGTAGGCGTTGTCGGGCAGCAGCACCTCGTCGCCCTGGCGCAGCAGCGACAGCGCCACGGTGGCGATTGCCGCCAGGCCGCTGGGCGCCAGCAGCGTCTGCAGGCCGCCCTCCAGCGTGCTGATGCGCTCCTCCAGCATGTAGGTCGTGGGCGTTCCGTGCAGGCCGTAGGTGTAGCCGGTCTTGTCCTTCCATTCGCGCGTGCGCATCGCGGCAACGTTGGGAAAATACACGGTCGACGCCTTGTGCACCGCCGGCTGCGGCGCGTCAAAGCCCGCTGGCGGCTGGTAGGGGTGGTGAATCAGGCGGGTGGCTGGTTGCGGTGCGGTGGTATCGGTCATGGGGCAATGGTAATGCGCCGCTGCACGGCGGACGGCGCCCGCACGGATCGCTGACAATCGGCGCCACCATGTCCACGTTGTACCGTCTCTTTCCGTTTCTCTCCTGGCCGCGCCCCACCGCATCGCTTCTCAAGGGCGAGTTCTGGGCCGGCCTCACCGTCGGGCTGATGCTCGTGCCCCAGGGCGTGGCCTACGCCCAGCTGGCGGGCATGCCGCTGGTGACCGGTATTTACGCCTCCCTGCTACCGGCGCTGGTCGCGGTGCTGTGGAGCTCGTCGACGCGCCTGGGCGTGGGCCCCACCGCGCTGTCCAGCCTGCTGGTGGGCACCTCGCTGGCCGGCCTGGCCGCCCCCGCCAGCGCCCAGTGGGTGGCACTGGCGGTGTGGCTGGCACTGCTGTCGGGCCTGCTGCAGATGCTGCTGGGCGCGTTTCGCTTCGGCTGGCTGCTGCAGCTGGTCACCTCGCCGGTGCTGGGGGGCTTCACGCAGGCGGCGGCCATCCTGATCCTGCTGTCGCAGCTGCCCGACCTGCTGGGCCTGCGATCGAGCTGGGGGGCGGTGCTGTCCACTCCGTCGATTTACCACTTCGACCTGGGCGCAATGGCCTTTGGCCTGGCCAGTCTGGCGATGCTGGTCGCCGGCAAACGCTGGCGCAAGAACTTTCCCACGGCCATGGTGCTCATCGCGCTGGCATCACTGGCCAGCTGGGCCACGGGTTTTGCCGACCGCGGCGGCGCCGTGATCGGCCACCTGCCCACGGGGCTGCCTGCGCTGTACCTGCCCGGCTGGCCGGGCTGGGAGCAACTGTCCGAGCTGGTCATGCCGGTGCTGGTCATCACGCTGGTGAGCTTTCTGGAGACCGCCTCCAGCGCCAAGGTCGACCACCAGCAGGCGGGTACGCGCTGGAACCAGAACCAGGACTTGATCGCCCACGGCCTGGCCAAGATGAGCTCGGGCCTGAGTGGCGCGTTCCCGACCAGCGCGTCATTCTCGCGCTCGGCGCTGAACCTGTACGCCGGCGCGCAAAGCGGCTGGTCCACGCTGTTCACGCTGGTCGTGGTGCTGGCCAGCCTGCTGTGGCTGATGCCGCTGCTCTACCACGTGCCGCGGTCGGTGCTGGCCGCGGTCGTCGTGATCGCCATCACCGGGCTGATCCGCCCGCGCACCATGCTGGGGCTGTGGCCCATCTCGCGCGTGGAGACCGTGATCGGCCTGGCCACGTTCGCGCTGACGCTGGCGACCGCGCCGCGCCTGTACTGGGGCGTGCTGGTCGGCCTGCTGATGAATCTGAGCCACTTTCTGTACCAGCGCCTGCACCCGCGCATCATCGAGGTGGGCATGCACGCCGACGGCAGCCTGCGCGACCGCCACCTGTGGCAGCTGCCAGCGCTTGCGCCGGGCGTGCTGGCGCTGCGCATGGACGCCGAGCTCGACTTCGCCTCGGCCAACGCGCTGGAGCAGCGCGTGGCCGACGAACTGGCCGCGCACCCGCAGCTGCGCCACCTGTGCCTGTTCGCCGGCGGCATCAACCGCGTGGACGTAACCGGCGTCGAGGCCTTCATGCGGCTGCGCGCCCAGGTGCAGGCACTGGGCGGCACGCTGCACATCAGCGCGCTCAAGCTGCCGGTGCTGCGCGTGCTCGAAGGCGCCGGCGCCCTGGTGCATGGCCCCAACCTGGCCACCTACCGCACCGACGGCCAGGCCGTCGCGGCGCTGCACCAGCTGGCCGACGGCGAGCCGGCGCAAACGGCCCGCTACGCGCCCTGACTGCTACACTCGCGCCCACACTTTTGCGTTGCCTTGCGTGAACAAGACGGCCCCACCCTCCACTTTCGTCGATCTCAACGAGCTGCAGCTGGACACGGCACTGGCGCTCGTCGGGCAGCCGCACATGACGCTGCCCGTCGGCGGCGGCGCCGGCACGCAGTACCTGCAATGCCTGATCGACGGCCTATGCGATCTCTCGCTGACCGATCCGCTGACCGGCCTGCCCAACCGGCGCTACATGCGCCAGGCGCTGGACGGCGAGATCGACCGCGTCTCCCGCTCGGGCGAGGCGGCGCTGCTGCTGATGCTGGACATCGACCATTTCAAGCGCATCAACGACAGCCATGGCCATCATGCGGGCGACCAGGTGCTGCAGTCGGTGGCTCGCACGCTGCAGTCCTGCCTGCGCCCGATGGACACCGTGGCGCGCTACGGCGGCGAGGAGTTCGCCATCATCCTGCCCGCCTGCCAGTTCGGCTTTGGCAAGGTGGTGGCCGAGCGCGTGCGCCGCGCCATCGAATCCACGCCCATCGCCCTCTCGCCCCACCAGAGCGTGCACGTGACGATCAGCATTGGCGGCGCGTTCACGATGCAGTGGATACGCAGCACCGCGCAGCTGTGGATAGAGCGCGCCGACACCCAGCTGTACATCGCCAAGGACAGCGGCCGCAACTGCGTCTCCATCGAGGAGCAGCCCGACAGCACGGTGAGCGCCGAGGAAAAGGACGAATTGCTCGGCATGCTGACGGGCTGCTTCTACAATGATGCGGACGCCAAAACCCTTTCCCCTGCGCCCGAACACAGCACAGGCAGCGCTGCCCACTGAAACCCAGGCCATGAACGACGCGCTGACCACTTTCGCCCCCCCTCGCTCTCCCATGCCCACCGACACGCCTGCCGCCCACATCATCGCGATCACCAGCGGCAAGGGCGGTGTCGGCAAGACCTTTGTCTCGGCCAACCTGGCGGCGGCGCTGACGCGCCGCGGCCACCGCGTGCTGGTGCTGGACGCCGACCTGGGCCTGGCCAACCTGGACGTGGTGCTGAACCTGCATCCCAAGATCACGCTGCACGACGTCTTCACCGGCAAGGCGCAGCTGGACGACGCGGTCATCCCGGCGCCGGGGGGCTTTTCCGTCATCCTGGCCGGCTCGGGAATGATCGAGTACTCGCGCCTCACGCCCGAGGTGCGCAGCGAGTTCCTCAACGTCATCCACACGCTGGCGCCGCGCTACGACGTGGTGATCCTGGACACCGGCGCGGGCATCTCCGACGTCGTGCTGTTCTCGATCTCGATGGCCCCCGAGGTGCTGATCGTCGCCACGCCCGAGCCCACGTCGCTGACCGACGCCTACGCCGCGATCAAGGTGCTGTCGTCGCAGCAAAAACGCCAGCACGTGCGCATGGTGGTCAACCAGACCGCGCGCGCCGGCGACGGCCGCGCCATCACCAGCCAGCTGCAGCAGGTGCTCGACCGCTTCGTCACTACCGAATCGGGCAAGCCGGTGCGGCTGATCCACATGGGCGACATTCCGGCCGACCCCTCGGTGCGCGACGCGGTGATGCGCCGCCAGCTGCTGCTGCAGCAAATGCCCGGCTGCCCCGCGGCGCTGGCGATTGCGCAGCTGGCGGGCAAGGTCGAATCCACGCTGCTCACACCCGCGGCCTGAGGCTGGAGCCGTCTAAAAAACACGGGCCGGCATTGCCGGCCCGCTTCTTTTGGGGTGCGGCGTTTCAGTGCGCGTGGCCCCAGTACAGCAGCGCATCGCGCCCCTCGACCGACAGCGACACCTGCGTGCCCACGGGCAGCAGCACCTTGGTTGGCACATGGCCGAACGGCAGGTTGGTCAGCACGGGGGCCTTGATCTGCGTGCGCAGCCAGTCGATCACGCTTTGCAGCTTGAAGCCCTTGTCGTGCGCGGCCAGCTTGTACTGGGTGAACTGACCCAGCACCACGGCCTTCTGCCACGCCAGCACGCCGGCGTGCAGCAGTTGGGTCAGCATGCGCTCGATGCGGTAGGGGTGCTCGCCAACGTCTTCCAGGAACAGGATGCCGCCCTTGACCTCGGGGAAATACGGCGTGCCCACCAGCGCGGTGAGCACCGCCAGGTTGCCGCCCCACAGCATTGCGGACTTGATGTACACCTCGGGCACGGCGGGCGTGCCGTCGGCGCGCGGCGCCTCCTTGTTCATGCGCCAGCCCGCGCCCTCGCCGTGGCCGGTCAGCAGGTCGTCGAAGCAGGCAGCCATGATCTCGTCGGGCTCGTCCGCCACGCCCCAGTCGATCTCCAGCGAAGGCCCCGCCCAGGTGGTGGCGCCGGTGCGCGCCAGCACCGCGCTCTGGAAGGCGGTGAAGTCGCTCATGCCGACGAAGCGCATGCCGCCCTCGATGGCCTTGGCAATCTTTTTGTACTCGATGCCCGCCAGGATGCGGGTGAAGCCATAGGCGCCGCGCGTGATCAGCGCCACGTCGGCACCGCTGGCCATTGCGCGGTGGATGGCAGCCAGCCGCGTGGCGTCGTCGCCCGCAAAACGCTGGTACCGGGTCAGCGCGTCGGCGTCCACCTCCACCTCGTGGCCCTGGGCCTTCAGCCGGGCGATGCCGCGCTTGAACGCGGCCTTGTCGCGCACCGCGCTGGCGGGCGAGTAGATGTAGATGTGCTTGGGGCCGTGGTCATGGCCGCAGTGTTCATGAGGGTCGTGCATAGCGGGCAGAGTATTCCACAGCGCGCCGGGCCGACGCGGCGCTGGCGTCGGGCAAGGAGCATGCGGCAGCACGCGTCGGCATGTCCAGCCGGGCAAAGGCGCGCAGCCCGGCGCGATGGCCCGCGTCGGGAAACGGCAAGCTGTCGTCCACGGCACGCTGCAGCACCTGCACCAGCGGCACATCGCTGCCCACCGGCGCCGGCAGCACCGCGCCCGGCTGGGCCAGGGTGATGATGTTGTGCAAATCAAGACGCTGCACCAGCTCGGCCAGCACCTGGCGGTGCCAGTCCAGGCGGTGCGCCGCCTCTTTCTTGGGCTTGTCGCTGCGGCCAAAGCCGATCAGGTCGGGCGCCACCACGCGGTGACCCGCCCGCAGCAGTACGGGCAGCATGTGCCTCCATGCATAGCTCCACGCCGGGCTGGCGTGCAGGCACAACCAGGTCAGCGGTGCATCGCGCGGGCCCTCGTCTACGTAATGCATGCGCAGGCCGGCAAGCGCGGGCAGGTCGCTGACGTAGCGCGGCGGCCATGGCCAATCGGGCAACTGGGCAAAGGCCGCATCGGGTGTGCGCAGCGCGTCCTGGCGCAGCGGATGGGCCGCACGCCGGTCTACGCGACGCGCGCGGAAAAAGTCGTGCAGCAGCGCGCCGCACTCGCCGGCCAGCACGCCGGCGCTCACCCGGGTCTGATGGTTCAGCCGCGAGTGGGCAAACAGGTCGAGCAGCGATCCGGCCACGCCCGTCTTGGGGTCGGCAGCGCCATAGACCACGCGCGCCAGGCGGGCGTGCAGCATGGCGCCGGCGCACATGGTGCAGGGCTCCAGCGTCACGTAGAGCGTGCAGCCGTCCAGCCGGTAGTTGCCCAGTTGCTGCGCCGCGGCGCGCAGCGCAATGACTTCAGCGTGCGCGGTCGGGTCGTGGCGCGCCACGGGGGCGTTGGAACCACGGCCAATCACCGCCCCGTCCTTGACCACGACGGCACCCACCGGCACCTCGCCGGCCTGCATCGCCGCACGCGCCAGCTGCAAGGCCTCGCGCATCCAACGCTCATCGTCCGGTAGCAGCCCAGGCGCCAGGTCAAGAAAGCCAGCCGTCATTGCGCCGGCTGACCCGTGATGCCCAGGCGCTCCATCCAATCGGCCAGTGCCTGCTCCTCGGGCGTGCCAGCACGGTAGTGCGCATGCAGCGCGGCATGCGATTCGGGCCGGTGCTGATTGAGCTTGAGCTTGCACTGCCAGCCCAGCACCTGCAGGCGAAACGCGGTGATGCCCGCCAGCATGCCGCGGGTGAATTTCTCGCTCTGCTCGCGCCACTGCTGGGCGTAGGCGGGCTCGTGGTCGGCAATCTGCACCTTCAACAAGGCGTCTTTCTCCTGCTCGTCTTCGACCAGGATTGCCAGCACGCGGCATTGCACGGTCAGGTAGTTCCACGAGGGCACGCGCGCGAGGTCGGGGTAGACGGAGGGCGACAGATAAGCGCCCGGCCCCTGGAAGGTGACCAACGCATGCGGCCGCGCACGCAGGTAGCCGCCATGCGGATTGGCGCGGGCGCAATGGCCGAGCAGCGCGAAGCCGCCGTCGCGCTCTTGCCGTGCATGCAGCGGCAGCGGCGTGACGAAGGGAAAGCCCTCGTCGTCGGTGCTGATCAGGCTGGCCAGCGGGCAGGCGCGCATCAGCGCCAGCGCGTGCGCTGCATCATTGCTTTCAAATTGCCGGGGCAGGTACATGGCGGGCTTGCGCAAATCCGTGGGGCGGACAAATGTACCCCTTTCACCGCCCGTGATCGCGCGGGGCACGCCAGCGCCCCCTGGGATAATCGCCGCCCATGGCTTTGCTCTCCCACCAGCTCGAACTGCTCTCTCCCGCACGCGACGCCGACATCGGCATCGCCGCCATCGACCATGGCGCCGATGCGGTCTACATCGGCGGCCCGGCCTTTGGCGCGCGCCATACCGCGGGCAATGACCTGCGCAGCCTGCAGCGGCTGGTCGACCACGCGCACCGCTTTCGCAGCCGCATCTTCGTCACGCTCAACACCATCTTGCGCGACGACGAGCTGGAAGACGCGCGCAAGATGGCCTGGCAGGTGTACGAGGCCGGGGCCGACGCGCTGATCATCCAGGACATGGGTCTGCTGGAACTCGATCTGCCACCCATCCAGCTGCACGCCAGCACGCAGACCGACATCCGCACGCCCGAGAAGGCGCGCTTTCTGCAGGACGCGGGCCTGTCGCAGATCGTCGTCGCGCGCGAGCTCGACCTACAGCAAATCGCCTCCATCCGCGCCGCTACCGACCCGGCGCGCACCACCATCGAATTCTTCGTGCACGGCGCGCTGTGCGTGGCCTATTCGGGGCAGTGCTTCATCAGCCATGCGCACACCGGCCGCAGCGCCAACCGCGGCGACTGCAACCAGGCCTGCCGCCTGCCCTACGAGGTGCTGGACGGCGCGGGCCGGATCATCGCGCACGAGAAACACGTGCTGTCGATGAAGGACAACAACCAGAGCGACAACCTGCGCGCGCTGATCGCCGCGGGCGTGCGCAGCTTCAAGATCGAGGGCCGCTACAAGGATTTGGGCTACGTGAAGAACATCACTGCCCACTACCGCAAGCTGCTCGACGAAATCATCGAAGAAGGCGAATTCGCCCGTTCATCGAGCGGCCGCACGACGTTCAGCTTCACGCCCGACCCCGACCAGAACTTCAACCGCGAGTTCACCGACTACTTCGTCAATGGCCGCAAGGACGACATCGGCGCCTTCGACACGCCCAAGACCCCGGGCCGCGCCATCGGCTGGGTGACTCAGTTGGGCGACAAATGGATTGAGCTGGAGGTGAGCGACAAGACGACGACGCTGCACAACGGCGACGGGCTGTGCTACTACGACTTGCAGAAAAACCTGGTCGGCGTGCACGCCAACCGCGCCGAATGCGTGGCGCCGAAGAAGGGAATCTGGCGTATCTTCCCCAAGGACGACGTCGCCGGCTTCAAGGACTTGCGCAAGGGCCTGGAGATCAATCGCAACCGCGACATGGATTGGGTGCGCACCTTGGACAAAAAATCCAGCGAGCGGCGCATCGGCCTGTGGGTCGAATTCAAGGAAACAGGGAACGGCTTTGCGCTGACACTGACCGATGAAGACGGCTTTGTGGCCACGGTAACGATTGCCCAGGAGCATCAGCCAGCCGCCGACTCCGCGAAGGCCGAGGCCACGCTGCGCGAGCAGCTGGGCCGCTTCGGCGCCACGGCCTTTGCCGTGCACGACATCGCCCTTCAGCTTTCCCAGCCCTGGTTCGTGCCCGCCTCCGCCCTCAACCAGCTGCGCCGCGAGGCCGCAGCCGCATTGGAAGACGCGCGCGCCAAGGGATTCATCCGCCTGCCGCGCGCCCTGCCCGTGGAGCCGCCCGCGCCCTTCCCCGAGGACACGCTGACCTACCTCGCCAACGTCTACAACCACAAGGCGCACGATTTCTATGTGAAGCACGGCGTGAAGGTGATTGACGCAGCCTACGAGTCGAAAGAGGAGGAAGGCGAGGTCAGCCTGATGATCACCAAGCACTGCGTGCGCTTCTCGATGAGCCTGTGCCCCAAGCAGGCCAAGGGGGTGATCGGCGTCAAGGGCACCGTCAAGGCCGAACCGCTGCAACTGATCAACGGCAAGGAAAAGCTGACCCTGCGCTTCGACTGCAAGCCCTGCGAGATGCATGTGGTTGGCAGGATGAAGAAGTCCGTCATCCACCAGCACGACAGGCAGATGCGCGAGCAGCCCCTGCATTTCTACCGAGCCAAACCACGCGGCTGAACACGGGCAGGCGCCGCTACCGCCGGCGCGCTGCATAAGCTCATAGCCAGAATGTGCTTGAGCGCTCTGCTGCACTGCACCACAATGGCAGGTTTCAAACGACACGGAGAGACAACCATGCGCATTGAAACCCTGGCAGTGCACGCCGGCTACAAGGCCGAGCCGACGACCAAGTCGGCCGCCGTGCCGCTGTACCAGACCACGTCCTACACCTTCGACAGCGCGCAGCACGGCGCCGATTTGTTCGACCTGAAGGTGGCGGGAAACATCTACACGCGCATCATGAACCCGACGACCGACGTGCTGGAGCAGCGCGTCGCGGCCATGGAGGGCGGCGTCGCCGCGCTGGCGCTGGCCTCGGGCATGGCGGCCATCACCGCGGCTATCCAGACCATCGCCCAGGCGGGCGACAACATCGTTGCGGCCAGCACGCTGTACGGCGGCACCTACAACCTGTTCGCCCACACCTTCCCCCAGCAGGGCATCGAGGTGCGCTTTGCCGACCCGCGCGACCCGGCCGGCTTCGCCAAGCTGATCGACGCCAAGACGAAGGCCGTGTTCTGCGAATCGGTGGGCAACCCGCTGGGCAACGTAACCGACATCCGCGCGCTGGCCGACGTGGCGCACGCCGCCGGCGTTCCGCTCATCGTCGACAACACCGTGCCCAGCCCCTACCTGACGCGGCCCATCGAGCATGGCGCCGACATCGTCGTGCACGCGCTGACCAAGTACATGAACGGCCACGGCAACAGCATCGGCGGCATCATCGTCGACAGCGGCAAGTTCCCCTGGGTCGAGCACAAAGAGCGCTTCCCTCGCCTGAACGAGCCCGACGTGAGCTACCACGGCGTGGTCTACACCGAGGCACTGGGCGCGGCCGCCTACATCGGCCGCGCACGCGTCGTGCCGCTGCGCAATATGGGCGCTGCGCTGTCGCCCTTCAACGCCTGGCTGACCCTGCAGGGCATTGAAACCCTGCCGCTGCGCATGGATCGCATCTGCGATAACAGCCTGGCCATTGCCAAGTTCCTCGAAGGCCACGCCAAGGTGGAGTGGGTGCGCTACGCCGCCCTGCCCGGCCACCCCGACCACGCCGTTTGCCAGCGCCAGATGGGTGGGCGCGCCTCGGGCATCCTGTCGTTCAGCCTCAAGCCCGGCGCCGACGGCGACGCCCGCGCCGCCGGCGCGCGCTTTCTCGACGCGCTGCAGCTCATCTTGCGCCTGGTCAACATTGGCGACGCCAAGTCGCTGGCCACCCACCCGGCATCGACCACGCACCGCCAGCTCGACGCCGATGAACTGGCCAAGGCCGGCGTGACCGAGGGCATGGTGCGCCTGTCCATCGGCATCGAGCACATCGACGATCTGCTCGAAGATTTGAACCGCGCGCTGGACGCCGTGTAACCTTCGGGTGAAACCCAAAAAACAAACCCCTGCGAGGCTGATGCCGCGCAGGGTTTGTTTTTTATGTGTACCGCTTAACGACCCAGCGTGCCCATCGACGCCCGGATGCTGTCATTGAGCTGCTGCTGCCAGCTGCCGTCCTTGAACATGGCCAGCGCGTTGGTGCTGATATTGATGGTGGTGAGCTGTTGAATGATTTGGTCATTGAGCGTGTTCTGAATCACCAGGCCCGGGCCTGTGCCCTGCACCTGCGTGACCACCGGTGCCTGTGGTTGCACCGCCGCCGGTGGCGTGGCCTGTGCGGTCACGACAGGCGCGGGCGATGGTGCCTCAGGCGCTGTTGGCTGCGCCACCGCAGGGGGGGGCGCGGGCACTACCGCATCAGGCTGCGCTGGCTGCGCAATCACCGGCGGGGCGGTCGGCGTCGCGTCAGGCAGCGCCGGCTGCACCGCTGCGGGCGGCACGGGTGTTGCTGCATCAGGCACGACAGGCTGCGCCTCCACCGGCGGTGTCGGCGGTGTCGGCGGTGTCGGCGGTGTCGGCGGTGTCGGCAGCGCAGCGGGCGGTGGTGCACTGGCCACCACCACGCCCCCCGCCTCCACGGTATTGCCCGGTCCGTTCTGAATCACCGTGAGGCCGCCAACAAAATCACGAATCAGGCTGAGCTGTTCAACATTGAGTTGACTGAGCTGCACCATGGGCACGCTCACTTGCGTGACCAACTGCCCATTGATGTTCACCAGGCGCTCGAGGCCAACGGAAACCAGCAGGCCACCGCCAAAATTGAAGCCCCCGCGCATGCGGTCGAGCTGGGCATCGGCCACGGTCGTCCACAGCTGTTCGCTCGCGACTGTATCGGCACCACGCGCCGGCGGCGGCTGCACGGCCCAGGCCAGGGGCAACGCGCCAGCCAATGCGCCGGCAACCATGCAAGTCATCATGTTCAGGCGGGACATTTAAAAATCTCCTGAGCCGGCTCCGTTCTTGGGCGTAACCATGTCGTACACACTGGTGCGGCCCACGCCCTGCGCCAACGGGCTGCGCGGGGCCACATGCCAGTCACGCGCCAAATTGAAAAAACCCTGGCCCATGCGGTTGTGCACCACAAACAGCAATTTGCTGGGCCAGGACTGCTCGAACGTCGCGCGCGACATCGCACGCGTTCCTTGGGCCGGATCCCCGAGCAGCACCCTGCCCTTGTCCAGCCCCTTGACGACGACGAAATGCTGGTAGCCGTTTTCGTTGATGAGCACGATGGCCGGCGTCTTCGCTTCGTTGAGCTTGTCCAGATCAAGCTGAAAACCATCGGCCTGCATGCCCAACTGCGCCAAGTAATGCTTCATGTCCAGCAGTGAGAAACCTTCCCTGCGGATCTTGGATTGATCGCCATGGCGAAACATCCACTCAAACACTTGCTGCTCGGTCGTGGGGGTGTTGTAGTGGTACGTCAACAGCGTGGCCAACGCCGCCGAACCACAGCTGAAGTCGTACTGCTGGATCAGCGTGCTCACCGTCTTGGCCGACTGCATGCTGGTGATGGGCAGGTTTACCGTGCCATAGCCCAGCGACGTAAACGGCACCCGTGCCGACGGCGACGCGGGCGACTGACGGGGCATGTCTGCCCGTGCGTCACCCATGTGCAGCGCCGCCAACATGAGCAGCAGCGGCGCCACGAAAAAGGAAAAAGCCCCAACGGAGAATATGCGTCCCATGCCTGTTTCAGTTGCCTGCACCGCGCCCCCCTGGAGGCGGACGCGCGGATCGGGACAGGCCATCCATTGGGTTGAAAGACGTTTTGACATCACATGCGCCCTCCAGGCAGGCCATCCGGTCACTGCATTTGCAGATTGATGACCACGCCGTTTTGAATCAAAACGTTCGCCCCGGAGTTCTGGATCACGATGGGCAGGCCCGCCGCATGATCAAACGCTCCGGCAGAGATGGCATTGTTTCCGGTCGCAACGTTGTGCGCGCTGTTGCCCGCCGTCACGCCTGAAAGATCCATCGAGTTCTCCACATGAAAACTCCCACCGCGCGCCTGCTCCAGTTGGTCGCTGGCCACGGGGGTTGCAAAAATAGGTTCCGCCTGTGCGGCTTGCGACTGCGCCTGGCCTTGTTGGGCCCATGCGCCGCAGAGCACCAGTGCGTACAACCAGGGTCTGCGCAGGACGATGCTGAGCATGGTTCACCTCCTCCTACGTTGCAGGGAAACCGCCTACCGCCGGGCGCAATGCCCGGCGGGAAGCAGTCAGTCAGGCAGTGCCACTCAACGACCCACGGCCAGATTGGCCTGGACGTTCACACCCTGCTGCACCATGGAGGCGATGCCGCTGTTCTGGCTGATCACGGTGATGCCAGCTGCTGCGTTGCCCACATTGGTCATGGAGTTGGCCATGCTGAACGAGCCGGCATTCACGCGGTTGCCGCCGCCAGCGCCACCCGAGCCGCCGGCAGCTGCGCCGCCCGTGGCGCCAGATGCCGATGCCGTGGCGCTTGCCGCGCCGCCGGCACCATTGCCAGCATTGCCACCGTTGCCGCCGTTGCCGGCATTGGCCTGGCCGCTATCGGCACTGCCGGTGCTGGCGTCACCGCTGTTGGTGGCCGTGGCAGTTCCGCCGCAGCACGCGCCGTCACCGCCATCATCGGCGACGAGCGCCGGGCGTACACCTTGGCTGCCCGCCCCTGCCGCACCGCTGGCCCCTGCCGAGGCCGATGCGCTGGCGCCGCCGCTGCCGTTGCCGCCGTTGGAGGCCGCGCCGCCGTCACCGGCCGTGCCGCCGTCGCCGCCGTCGCCGCCACCGGCCATGCCATTGGCCCCAGCCACACCGCCGGTCGCCAGGCCGCCCATGCCGCCCCAGCCGGTGCCGCCTGCGGTATCACCATTGTTATTGGCGTAGTTGCCAATATTGCGCACCGCGTTGTGGGTCACGGCTCCGCTCAGTGAGCTGATGGCAATTGCCTTGGAGACGTTGAAGGCATTGTCGAACTGGCCGGACGAGCCGCCGTTGATCGCCACCGAGCGATCGCCAATGGCCTTGTTGTCCTGTTTGACGATGCTCTTGTGGGCATCGACATTCACATCCACGTCCGTGCTGGCGTGCGAGGAGTTGTCGTTATTCGAATCCGAGGTGTTGCCCGAATTCGAGGTATTGCCCGAGACGGTTTTGGAGTTGTCGTTGTTCGACGCAATGGCATTGCCCGAATGGTTGCCGTTGCTCGATTTGTCGACCGACGTGGTGCGGCTCGAGTTATCCGAATTATTCGAATTGTCCGAATTATTGGAATGATCAGAGTTATCGACCATCTTGGAGAAGGTCGAATTATCCGAATTGTCGTTGTTCGACGCAATGGTCTTGGAACTGCTCGAATTGTCGGAGTTGTCGTTGTTCGACGCAAAGTTGTTGCCCGACTTGGACGTGTTCCCCGTCACGTTCTTGGATGCGTTGACATCCGTGTCGTGCGTCGAGTTGTCAGACTTGTCAACCGTCGTCGAAGAGCTGGAACTGCTCGAGTTGTCGTTGTTCGACGCAAAGTTGTTGCCCGACTTGGAGGTATTGCCCGACACGGTATTGGATGCATTCACATCCGTGTCATGCGTCGAGTTGTCGGAATTGTTGACCGATTTGGAAAAACTGGAATTATCGGATTTGTCGATGTTGTTCGTATGATTGGAACTGCTCGAGTTGTCCGAATTATCGGTCAGCGTATTGGTGTTGCCAGAAAAATTATCGGAAACATTCGCATTGAGCGAGCTATCCGAATTATTGGTCGAGCTATCTGAATTGTTTTGCGTCTGGCTATTGAAGGAATCATGGTAATGATCGCCTGCACTGGCCACATCCTGACCCGGATCATCAACAGCAAATGCACTCATGCTCATACCAAACAGCACTGCAACTGCAGAAGCCATCAGAGTTTTTCTCATATACCCTCCAGAGATAGAAAAAATTCCGGTTGAAGACAAGTGATATGCACTTGCGGATGCGAGCACAGATCGCTGCAAACCAAGCAGATTTCATGCCAGAACAGCAACCAAAACCTGCAACAGCTTGTCCGGTATGGATTTTTGACAATCCGCCCCTTGCAACGCGAACCAACCCACCCAGGAGTCACGGCTAAACCCTTGCTTTCGTCACATGTTTGTGACATCGACCTGTCCATCGGAAGCCTTCAAGCAATTCATTCGGAGAAAAATTAAATGGAAACCCTGATGTCACGTATTTGTTACTTAAAAATGTATACAAATGAAAATCGCACATTGAATTTGATACCGAAGATGGACAACTAACATCCTCTGCCGTCTGCTTGCCAGCTTGCAGAGGGCTTGCGTTAGTGCAAATGGACCCATATGAAAGCGTGACAAAACGGTTAACTTGTGTGCAAGATCGACTATCGTATCGATCAAGATTCACGAAAAATATTAGACCTATACCGAGAGACATAGGGCAAGTACCGCTTGATGGTTTTATATATATATTGATTTTTATCAAATCAAAAATTCATATCCATTCGTATTGAAACCATGCACTGCATGAGCGATACGCTATTTGATTCGGCCATTTGAAAGCTATTGACCACCACACTTTCGCGTTGAATCCGATCTTCCCAGCCAACCCTGGCTTTGCACGCCAATCACCAGCGTCGACACAGGTTGTGGCGGCGAATATCGACGACAGATATCGACATGTGACAGCACCCCAAACACCAAGGAGACTTTCCATGCGACGCCCCCCAGCCCCCAGCCTGCCAAGCCCCAGCGCCATCTGGTTGATTCCTGCGGCAGCAATGCTGCCCCTGTGTGCAGCCAGCCAAACTTTTGAGCTGGCCCAGGCCGCGCCAGCTGCCGCCACGCCCAGCCTGAGCCAGCAGGTGCAGCAACTGCGCAGCCAGGTCGAAGCCCAGACGCAGCAAATTCAGCTGTTGCGCCAGCGCCTCGATGGGCAAAACGCCCGCCAGCAAGAGCTCGAGCGTGTTGTCCAGCAGCAAGGCGGTGGGGCAGGTGCAGGCACGGCCGTCGCAGACGGTGCAGGCCAGCGCGCCGCGCCAGCGGTCGCGGCAGGTGCAGCGGGTGCGGCAGCCTCACAGCAGACGGGCGAGCCGGGCGGGCGCGTCGTGCGCGTGGGTGTGGCGCCCAGCGACGAGCAGCCGCCCCAACTGGCGCAGGTCGCGCAGATTTTCGAGCAGCCGGGCATCCTCACGCAGCCAGGCCACTTCGTGCTCGAACCTTCGCTGCAATACGGCTACTCATCGAACAACCGGGTGGCCATCGTCGGCTACACCATCATTCCATCGCTCGTCATCGGCCTGATGGACGTGCGCGAGGTCAAGCGCCATACGCTGACCGCTGCGCTGACCGGGCGCATGGGCCTGACCAACCGCCTGGAGGGTGAGATTCGCATCCCCTACGTGTCGCGACGCGACACGTCCGTACGCCGTCCGTTCAATGAACCCTCCGCACGTGACGAATCGTTCAGCGCCAACGGCCATGCCATTGGCGACATCGAACTGGGACTGCGCTACCAGCTCAACGAACCCGAATACGGCAAGCCCTACTACATTGCCGGTTTGCGCTACAAGTCAACGACGGGCAAAAGCCCGTTCGATGTGATCTACGACTGCGTGACCAAGTGCATCGATGGGGTGACGGGTTCGGGCGATCCGTTGGAGCTTCCCACCGGGTCGGGCTTTCAGTCGTTGCAGGCCAACGTCACCTGGCTGCTGCCGACCGACCCGGCGGTGTTCTTTGGCGGCCTGAGCTACACCTACAACGTTGGCCGCCACGACGTATACCGCAAGGCTTTTGGCGGCGTGAGCGAGGCGATGGGCTCGATCAAACCCGGCAACGTCTGGGGCATGAACTTTGGCATGGGGCTGGCGCTCAACGAGCGCTCGTCGTTCAGCATCGGCATGGACCTGAACACCATGGGGCCGACCAAACAGCAGGGCGTGACGCTGCCGGGCTCGGTGCGCATCGTCACGTCCTCGCTGCTGCTGGGCTATTCCCATCGCTACCGCCCCGACCGCACGGTCAACATCTCGGTGGCCGCAGGCCTGACACGCGACACGCCCGACCTGACACTGAGCGTGCGCGTTCCATTTTCGTTCTGAGCTGGACGGGGAAAGGCGGGCCGCGGCGTGACCAATCCCATGGTTTTGACCCTGGCCTGGGGCGTCGGTGATGCGCAGCCCCTGCTGCAAGCCATGCGCGACTGCGGCCTGCAGCCCATTGTCGTCAACACCGTGGGCGAGGCGCAGCAGGCGCTGCGCGAGCACGCCATTGCCTGCGGCATGGTGCTGGGCCCCGACCAGCCCCTCCCCGGCGCCAGCGCGTCCTGCAGCGCCAACGAAGCGGGCGAGACACCGCACGCCGTGCACTGGGCCCGCCTGGAAGACACCTTGAGTGAAATCCGCCAGCACAGCGCGCTGGAGTGGGTGGCCTGCTGCGCACCCGATGCGTTGCAATCCCTGCAGCTGCGCGCGCTGCTGATGGAATGCTTTTTCGACTTCTTTGCCTACCCGCCCGACTGGCCCGAAGTCGCCCAGGTGCTGCGCCACATCGGCAAGCGGTGCGCGCTGCGCCAAAGTCTCAGGCGCGACCTGCAGGCCGCCCAGACGCCCCACGTGGGCATCGTCGGCCAAAGCCCGCCCATCAAGCAGTTGCACAAGCAGCTGCGCAAGGTGGCGCAAACCGACGCGCCGGTGCTTCTCTTTGGCGAGAGCGGCAGCGGCAAAGAGCTGGCCGCGCGGGCCATCCACCGCCAGTCCAGCCGCAAGAACGAGCTATTTGTCGCGCTCAACTGCGCGGCCATTGCGCCTTCGCTCATCCAGTCCGAGCTGTTTGGCTACGAGAAAGGCGCTTTCACCGGCGCCAATGCGCGCAAGCAAGGCTTGATCGAGGCGGCTGACGGCGGCACGCTGTTTCTCGACGAAATTGCCGACCTGCCGCTCGACCTGCAGGGCAATTTGCTGCGCTTTCTGCAAGAAAAAACCATCAACCGCCTGGGCGGGCTGGAGAGTCTGAGTGTGGATGTGCGCGTCATCTCGGCCTCCCACACGCAGCTCGAGCGCGCGGTGCACGAGGGGCGTTTTCGCGAAGACCTGTTCTACCGCTTGAACGTTCTGCCGCTCACGGTTCCGGCGCTGCGCGAACGCGGCGACGACGTGCTGCTGTTGGCCGAGCATTTCCTGCAGGCCGGCCGCGGGCACCGCACCGGCCGCCTGCAGGGGTTTTCGCACAACGCGCTGATGGCCATGAAGAACTACGAATGGCCGGGCAATGTGCGCGAGTTGTCCAACCGGGTGCAGCGCGCCGTCGTCATGGGCGAAAGCAGCTGGATCTCGGCAAGCGACCTGGGTCTGTCCATGCCCGAGCGCACCCAGGTGCGCGCGCTCGAGCAGGCCCGCGCCAAGGCCGAGCGCGAACTGCTCGAACACACCTTGAACATGGCCGAGCGCAACGTCACGCGCGCGGCGCGCGACCTGGGTGTCTCACGCATGACGCTGTACCGCCTGATCGACAAGCACGGGCTGATTCTGCAAGAGTGAAGGCGCCGGCCCCGCGCGGAAAGGCGCAGCCGCAGTCCGTGGTGCATCAGCGGTGCAATATCAACTGCACAACGTCAACGGTACATATAGCTGCGGTTGAACGGATAACCCGATTGCGCGCCCCGCATGGTGCCGCTGTCGAGCGCGCCGTCGGGCCGGATGGCCAGGATCTGGTGCAACGCCATCCAGCCACGTTCAAACCCCATGGCGCTGCCGGCCAGGTACAGCCGGTAGGCGCGCAGCGACTTGGCGGCACGCTCGGCGTCGCTCTGTTGCTGCAGCACGCGCAGCGCGGCGTCCAATTGCGCCTCCAGCGCATCCGACCAGGCCCACAGCGTGCGCGCGTAATGCGGGCGCAGGTTTTCCGTATCCACCATCTCCAGGCCGCTGCGCGAGAGCTCGTGCAGCTGCGTGCTGATGTGCAGCAGTTCGCCGCCGGGGAAGATGTATTTCTCGATGAAGTCGCCAAAACCGGCATCGAGTTGCATGTTGTCCGCGCTGGCCGCGGTGATACCGTGGTTGAGCAGCATGCCGCCCGGGCGCAGCAGGCGGGCGATGGTGGCGAAATATGCGCCCAGCTGTGCACGGCCCACATGTTCGACCATGCCCACCGAGGCGATCTTGTCGAACGGCTGATCGACCTGCAGCTCGCGGTAGTCGCACAGCGACATGGTCACGCGCCCGCCCAGGCCCTTGTCCTCGATCAGTTGCTGCACATACGCCAGTTGGTGGTGCGACAGCGTGATGCCCTGTGCCTGCACTCCGTAGTGCTCGGCGGCAAACAGCAGCAAGCCGCCCCAGCCGGCGCCAACGTCCAGGAAACGCTCGCCGGGGCGCAGCTGGAGCTTGCGGCAGATGTGGTCGAGCTTGGCCTCCTGCGCCTGCGCAAGCGTCAGCCCGGTGTCGTTGAAGTATGCGCATGAATACACCCGGCGCGGGTCGAGCCACAGCGCGTAGAAGGCGTCGGACAGGTCGTAGTGGAACTCGATCTGCTGCGCGTCGCGCGCCAGCGTGTGGTGGGCGACCGAGTGCAGGTGTGCCATCACCTGCGCCCAGCGCCCTACGCGCTGGGCTACCGGGCTGGCAGGCAGCATGGCGGCGGCGGCAGCCATCAGCGCGCGCACCGGGCCTATGAAGTCCACCTCGCCCTCGACGATAGCCGCGCCCAGATCACCCAGCCGCCCCTGCGCCAGCGTGGCCAGCTGACTGGCCTGACGCAGCCGCAGCGTCACTTCAGGCTGTTCGGCCCCCAGTTGCTCCCCGGAAGGCAGTTGCAACGCAAGGGGGACGGGCAAGGCCCGCAGCTGGGCCTGGATCTGGTCGGTGATGGCAGTCATGGCTCCTGATTCTTGGAACCCATACTCGGTTCGTCAACCGCCTCGGCCAGAGCCGTACCTCATTCAAGGGAAATCCTGATGCGCCGCCCCAAAGTTCAGCCCACCCACTTGCGCGCGTTGCGCCACAGGCGCATCCAGGGGCTGAGGGCGCTGGCATCCCCGTCGGTCCAGCTCATCTGGATGTTGCGAAACACCCGTTCGGGGTGCGGCATCATGGCCGTGAAGCGCCCGTCTGCGGTGGTCACCGCGGTCAGGCCGCCCGGGCTGCCGTTGGGGTTGAACGGGTAGGCCTCGGTCGCGGCGCCATGGTTGTCGACGAAGCGCATCGCGCGCACCACCGCCGCCGCGTCGCCGCGACGGGCAAAGTTGGCATAACCCTCGCCGTGCGAGACGACGATGGGCAGGCGGCTGCCGGCCATGCCCTGCAGAAAGATGCTGGGCGAATCAAGCACCTCGACCATCGCAAAGCGCGCCTCGAAGCGGTGGCTCTGGTTGGTCGTGAAGCGTGGCCAGGCGGCGGCGCCCGGGATGATGTCGGCCAGTTCGGCAAACATCTGGCAGCCGTTGCACACGCCGAGCGCAAACGTGTCCTGGCGCGCAAAAAACGCCTGGAACTGCTCCGCCAGCACCGGGTTGAACATAATCGAGCGCGCCCAGCCAACGCCAGCGCCCAGCGTGTCGCCGTAGCTGAAGCCGCCACAGGCGACGACGCCGGCAAAGTCCTTGAGCTGCGCGCGCCCGGCCTGCAGGTCGGTCATGTGCACGTCAAACGCCTCGAAGCCCGCGGCGTCGAAAGCGTAGGCCATCTCGACGTGCGAGTTCACGCCCTGCTCGCGCAGCACGGCCACCCTGGGGCGCGCCAGGTTCACGAACGGCGCGGCAATGTCCTCGCCCGCATCGAACGTCAGGCGCTGGTGCAGGCCGGGGTTGGCCGGGTCGCCAGCAGCGGCGTGCTCGGCGTCGGCGCAGGCCGGATTGTCGCGGCCCTGGGCGATCTTCCAGCTCACCGCGTCCCACACCTGATGCAGGTTGGAGAGCGTCGCACCAAACACCTTCTTCGCGTCGCGCCAGACCTGCAGCTCACCTTTGCCGGCGTCGACCGGCGACGAGAGCGGGCGCGTCTTGCCGATGATGTGGCTGCACTGGATCAGGCCGTTCTCGCGCAGCACCTGCATGACCTGCGCACGGTCGGCGGTGCGGATCTGCAGCACCACGCCCAGCTCCTCGCTGAACAGCGCGGCGAGCGTCTGCACCTCGCGCCGGCCGCTGACCTGCTTGGCCCAGTCCTTGCCCTCGCCGCTGTCCATGCGGCCGTCCTGGATGCCGTCGCCCTCGGTGACCAGCATGTCCACGTTCAGCGCCACGCCCAGCTGGCCGGCAAAGGCCATCTCGGCCACCGCCGCCAGCAGGCCGCCGTCGCTGCGGTCGTGATAGGCCAGGATCAGGCCCTGCGCGCGCAGCGTGTTGATGGCGGCCACCAGGCGTTTCAGATCCTCGGCGTCGTCCAGGTCGGGCACCTGCTCGCCGAACTGGCCCAGCACCTGGCCCAGGATGGAGCCGCCCATGCGGTTCTTGCCGCGGCCCAGGTCGATGAGCACCAGCGAGCTGTCATCCACGCCGGCGTCGAGCTGCGGCGTCAGCGTGCCGCGCACGTCGGAGAGCGTGGCAAAGGCGGTGACGATCAGGCTGACCGGCGAGGTGACCTTCTTCTGCGCGCCGGCCTCGCTCCACTGCGTGCGCATCGACAGGCTGTCCTTGCCTACCGGAATGCCGATGCCCAGCTGTGGGCACAGCTGCATGCCCACGGCGTGCACCGTGTCGTACAGCGCGGCGTCCTCGCCCGGCTCGCCGCAGGCGGCCATCCAGTTGGCGCTGAGCTTGACGCGAGGCAGCTCGATCGGCGCGGCCAGCAGGTTGGTGATGGCTTCGGCCACCGCCATGCGGCCCGAAGCCGGCGCGTTGATGCTTGCCAGCGGCGTGCGCTCGCCCATGGCCATGGCCTCGCCGGCAAAGCCGGCATAGTCGGCCAGCGTCACGGCCACGTCGGCCACCGGCACCTGCCAGGGGCCGACCATCTGGTCGCGGTGCGTCAGGCCGCCGACGGCGCGGTCGCCAATCGTCACCAGGAAACGCTTGCTGGCCACCGTCGGGTGCGCCAGCACCTCGATCACGGCTTTTTCCAGCGCCAGACCGTCGAGCTGCAGCGGCTCGCCGCGGCGCGCCACGCGGGTCACGTCGCGATGCATCTTGGGCGGTTTGCCCAGCAGTACGTCCATCGGCATGTCCACCGGCAGTTTCTGCGGGCCGTCGGCCACGGCGGTGTCTTCCAGCACCAGTTGGCGCTCCTCGGTCGCCACGCCAATCACCGCAAATGGGCAGCGCTCACGCTCGCAGAAGGCAGTGAACTGGTCCAGCGATTGCGGGGCGATGGCCAGCACGTAGCGCTCCTGGCTCTCGTTGCTCCAGATCTCCTTGGGCGCCAGGCCCGATTCCTCGAGCTGCACCGCGCGCAGGTCGAAACGCGCGCCGCGGCCGGCGTCGTTCGTCAGCTCGGGAAAGGCGTTGGACAGCCCGCCCGCGCCCACGTCGTGAATGGCGAGAACCGGGTTGTTCTCGCCCTGCGCCCAGCAGTGGTTGATGACCTCCTGCGCGCGGCGCTCGATCTCGGGGTTGCCTCGCTGCACTGAGTCGAAGTCCAGCTCGGCCGCGTTCGTGCCGGTGGCCATCGAGCTGGCCGCGCCGCCACCCATGCCGATGCGCATGCCCGGCCCGCCCAGCTGAATCAACAGCGTGCCGGCAGGGAACAGCACCTTCTTGGTCTGGCGCGCGTCGATGCTGCCCAGGCCGCCGGCAATCATGATGGGCTTGTGGTATCCACGCAGCACGCCGTCCACTGCCTGCTCATACTCGCGGAAGTAGCCGGTGAGGTTGGGCCGGCCGAACTCGTTGTTGAACGCCGCGCCGCCCAGCGGCCCCTCGGTCATGATCTGCAAGGGGCTGGCGATGTGCTCGGGCCGGCCCACGTCGCTGCCCCACAGTTTGGAAACCGTGAAGCCCGTCAGCCCGGCCTTGGGCTCGGAGCCGCGGCCGGTCGCGCCCTCGTCGCGGATCTCGCCGCCCGCGCCGGTCGAGGCGCCGGGAAAGGGGGAGATCGCCGTCGGGTGGTTGTGCGTCTCCACCTTCATCAGCACATGGTGGGTAGCGCTTTGCTTTTGATAGCTGGGAGCGCTTGCTGCGCCTGCGAAAGACTCGAATCTGGCGATGAATTGCTCGACCTCGCTGCCTTCCATGATGGAGGCGTTGTCGGCGTAGGCGACGATGGTGTGCTGCGGCGCGGTAGCCTCGGTGTGGCGGATCATGCCGAACAGCGATTTCTCCTGCGCCACACCGTCGATGGTGAACTGGGCGTTGAAGATCTTGTGCCGGCAATGCTCGCTGTTGGCCTGGGCAAACATCATCAGCTCGACGTCGGTCGGGTTGCGCCCCAGCTGCTGGAAGGCCGCCACCAGGTAGTCGATCTCGTCGTCGGCCAGCGCCAGGCCCCAGGCGGTGTTGGCCGACTCCAGCGCCGCGCGGCCGCCGCCTTGCACGTCGACGAAGGCCATGGGCTCGGCATCCAGCGCGGTAAACAGCTGCTGCGCCGCCTCGCGCGTGGCGACGACGGACTCGGTCATGCGGTCGTGCAGCAGTGCGGCAATCTGCGTGCGCTGCGCGGGCGTGAGCTGCGCCTGGCTGCCCAGCAGCCCGCCCTTGAGCCGGATGCGGTATTCGGTCACACGCTCGACGCGGCGCACCGCCAAGCCGCAGTTGCGCGCGATGTCGGTGGCCTTGGACGCCCAGGGCGAAACCGTGCCCAGGCGCGGCGTGACCAGCAGCACCTCGCCGTCCAGCGCGCCCTCATACGGGTCGCCATAGGTCAGCAGGGCCTGCAGCCTGTCGCACTCGGCCGCGCCAGGCTCGGCGTCGCAGGCCACCAGGTGCAGATGGCGCGCCGCCACCGCGGCCACCTTGGGAGCGATGGCCTGCAGCTGGGGCAGCAGCTGCTCGGCGCGAAACGAACTCAAGGCGTTGCCGCCTTCAATGGTGGTGAGATGCAGGGACACGGTGGCGACCTGTAAGGGAAGAAGCGGGAATGGGAAACGCCGGCTTGCCGCCCGGGCGCGGCCGCTGAATGGGACCGGCAGGTGGCGACAGGCAAAAGGATTGGCAATGAACCCGGTATTTTAAGCGGCCAGCGCAACGCGAAGCCCGATGGGATAATTTGCCGCCATGAGCATCACCATCAAAGACGCTGCCGGCATAGCCGGCATGCGCGAGGCCTGCCGCCTGGCGTCCGAAGTCCTCGACCAGATCACCCCGCACATCCGTCCCGGCCTGACCACGCTGGAGATCGACCAGATCGGCGCCGCCGCCATGGCCGCGCAGGGCACGCGCTCGGCCACCATCGGCTACCAGCCGCCCGGCTACCCGCCCTACCCCGGCCATCTGTGCACCTCGGTCAACCACGTCGTCTGCCACGGCATTCCCAACGACAAGCCGCTCAAGAAGGGCGACATCGTCAACGTCGACGTCACCGTCATCACCAAGGACGGCTGGTTTGGCGACACCAGCCGCATGTTCCTCGTCGGCGAATGCTCGGTGGCGGCCAAGCGCCTGGCACAGCTGACCTATGAGTCGATGTGGCTGGGCATCCAGCAGGTCAAGCCGGGCGCGCGCCTGGGCGACATCGGCCACGTCATCCAGCAGTTTGCCGAAGGGCACAACCTGTCGGTGGTGCGCGAATTCTGCGGCCACGGCATCGGCCAGAAATTCCACGAAGACCCGCAGGTGCTGCACTACGGCCGCCCGGGCACGGGCGTGGAGCTGGTGCCGGGCATGACCTTCACGATCGAGCCCATGCTCAACCTGGGCCGGCGCGAAATCAAGGAGCTGGGCAAGGACGGCTGGACCATCGTCACCAAGGATCGCAGCCTGTCGGCGCAGTGGGAGCACACCATTTTGGTGACCGAGACCGGTTTTGACGTGCTGACGCTGTCGGACGGCTATCCGCCGCTGCCGTCGTTCGTGACGACCACCAGTACCTGAGAGGTTGCGCCCGCTTCGGCGCATCCACCCCATGCCAGCCATGCCCACCTCGCTCACTCCTGCGGCATTGCGCCAGGACTACCAGGAGCGCAAACGCGAGCTGCTGGCGCCGCTGTCGAGCCCGGCGTTTTCCACGCGCAGCATCCGCCCGCTGCTGCGTCGCCTGGCGGCGCTGACCGACACCTGCCTGCGCCAGCTGTGGCAGCTGGCCGACCCGCCCGCCGGCCTGGCGCTGGTGGCCGTGGGCGGCTACGGCCACGGCATGCTGTTTCCGCAGTCGGACGTTGACGTTCTGGTGCTGCTGCCGGAAGGCACCGATGCGCGCACGCAGGCACAGGCCGCCATCGAGCGCTTCATCCGCCTGTGCTGGGACGCGGGACTGGAGATCGGCTCCAGCGTGCGCAGCGTGGCCGAGTCACTGCAGACGGCCAGCCAGGACGTCACCGTGCAGACCGCGCTGCTGGAGGCGCGGCTGCTGTGCGGCGATGCAGCACTGTTCGACACGCTGCGCCAGCGCTGCGCCGCGCAGATGAACCCGCGCGCCTTTCTGACGGCCAAGACGCTGGAGATGCGCCAGCGCCACACCAAATACGACAACACGCCCTACGCGCTGGAGCCGCACTGCAAGGAGTCGCCCGGCGGGCTGCGCGACCTGCAGCTGGTGCGCTGGATTGCCCGCGCCGCCGGCCTGGATGGCAGTTGGCGCACGCTGGCCGCGCAGGGCCTGGCCACGGCCTTCGAAGTGCGCCAGATCGAACGCAACGAGGCGCTGTTGTTCCTGATCCGCGCGCGGCTGCACCTGGCGGCGGGGCGGCGCGAAGACCGGTTGCTGTTCGACCTGCAAGGCGCCGTGGCGCAGGGCTTTGGAGCGCGCTTCGCACAGATCGACGGACGTCCCCAGCGCGCCAGCGAGGCGCTGATGCGCCACTACTACTGGGCTGCCAAGGCCGTCGTGCAACTGACCGAAATCCTGCTGCTGGGGCTTGAGCAGCGCCTGGCTCCCGGCAACGCCCGCGCGCAGCCGATCAACGCGCGCTTCTCCCAGATCGACGGCCTGATCGAAGTGGCCAGCGACGACCTCTACCAGCGCGAGCCCGAGGCCATTCTGGAGACCTTTGCGCTGTTCCAGACCACGCCCGGCCTGCAAGGCCTGTCGGTGCGCACTCTGCGTGCGCTCTACAACACGCGCGCGGTGATGGATGCGCGCTACCGCGCCAGCCCCACCACGCGCGCGCAGTTTCTGCACATCCTGCAGCACGACATGCGCGTCACGCACGTGATGCGGCTGATGGACCAGACCTCGGTGCTGGGGCGCACGCTGTGGCCGTTTCGGCGCATCGTCGGGCAGATGCAGCACGACCTGTTCCACGCCTACACCGTGGATCAGCACATCCTGATGGTGCTGCGCAACGCGCGCCGCTTCTTCCTGGCCGAGCACGCGCACGAGTTCCCCTTCTGCTCGCAGCTGGCCGCCGGCTGGGACAAGCCCTGGGTGCTGTACATCGCCGCGCTGTTCCACGACATCGCCAAGGGCCGCGGCGGCGATCACTCGCGGCTGGGCGCGCAGGAGGTGCGGCGCTTTTGCCGCCAGCACGCGCCCTATGGCCTGGAGCGTGCCGACGCCGAGCTGATCGAATTCCTGGTGCGCGAGCACCTCCTGATGAGCCAGGTCGCGCAAAAGCAGGATCTGACCGACCCCGCCGTCATCGCCGCCTTTGCCGCCCGCGTGGGCAGCGAGCGGCGCCTGACGGCGCTGTACCTGCTGACGGTGGCCGACATCCGCGGCACCGGCCCCAACGTCTGGAGCGCCTGGAAGGGCAAGCTGCTGGAAGACCTGTACCACGCCACACTGGCCACGCAGGGCGGGCGCACGCCCGATGCAAGCGCCGTGATCGAATCACGCAAGCGCGACGCGCTCATCGTGCTGGCGCTGCACGCCCTGCCCCAGGGCGCGCACGAGCGGTTGTGGCAGCAACTGGACGTGAGCTATTTCATGCGCCACGACGCAGCCGACATCGCCTGGCACACGCGTCAGCTGTGGGATCTGGTGGGCTCGCGTACCCCGGTGGTGCGCGCACGCAAATCGCTGGCCGGCGAAGGCCTGCAGGTGCTGGCCTACGCGCCCGACCAGAGCGAGCTATTCCTGCGCATCTGCGCCTACTTCGAGCGCGCGGGCTTTTCCATCCTGGACGCACGCGTACACACCACGCGCGACGGCCACGCAATCGACACTTTCCAGATCATCAGCATCCACCCACTGGGCCACTGGCGCGAGCTGGCCGCACTGGTCGAGAACGACCTGACGCTGGCGCTGGGCTCGGCGCTGGGCCTGCCGCCGCTGCGCCGGCGCCAGGCATCGCGGCGCGCGCGCAGCTTTCCGATTGCGCCCCGCGTCACGCTGCGCCCCGACGCGCAGGCCCGGCGCTGGGTCATCACCATCACCGCCGCCGACCGCCCCGGCCTGCTGCGCCTGGTAGCACGCGTGCTGGCCCGCCACGACCTGAACGTGCAACTGGCCAAGGTCAGCACACTGGGCGAGCGCGTCGAGGACGTGTTCGTCGTGCAGGGCGAGGAACTGGCCAGCAACGCGCAGCAAATCCTGATCGAAACCGAGCTGCTGCAGGCGCTGGCGTAGCGCCCCGCGCCGAGCCAGCGGCAGGGCGGCGATGCATGCCGGCGCGAGTTCTGGGCCGCTCAATCGAGGCGACAATATGGCCCGTCACAAGGGCAAAGCCATCGCGAACACTTGAAGTGCCAAGCCATGCCCATTCAAGAGGTTCACTTCATGTCTGGTTTTTTCCGCTTTTCCCATACTTCCGCCGTCCTGGCTCCCGTGTCCCTGGCGCTGGCCGCCCTGCTTGCCGGCTGCGCCGCCGTGCCGGGCAATGCCGTCGAGCCGGCGCCGCAGCGAACCGGCGTGGCGCCGACTGCGCCAGGCGACTGGCAGCGCCGCCTGCAGGACTGGGCTGGCGTCGACCTGCTGCTGCTCGGCGAACAGCACGACCAGCCCGGCCACCAGGCATGGGAGGCCGCGACCGTGGCGCAGCTCGCCCGCGAGGGCCGGCTTGCCGCCCTGGTGCTGGAGATGGCGCCCGCGGGCGGCTCCACCGAGGGCCTCGCGGCCGACGCGAGTGACGAGCAGGCAAGGGCCGCCCTGCACTGGCAGCAGGGTGCGGCCCAGGGTGGCTGGCCCTGGGAGGTTTACGGGCCCGTGGTCATGGCCGCGGTTCGTGCGCGCGTTCCCGTGCTGGGCGGCAACCTGCCGCGCGACCAGATCAAGACCGCCATGCAGGAGTGGCAGCTCGATGGACATCTGTCACCCGGAGCCTGGAAGCAGCAGCTGCAAGCCATCGATCGCGGGCATTGCGGCCTGCTGCCCGAATCTCAGTGGGCTCCCATGGCTCGCGTGCAATTGGCGCGTGACCGCAGCCTGGCCCGGGTGGCCATAGCCGCCAGCACCAAATATGCGCGCTCGCCAGCAGCCGGGGCCGCCAGGCTCCAGGTGCTGATCGTCTCGGGCAATGGCCACGCGCGCCGCGATCTCGGCATACCGACCTGGCTGCCGGTGGGGCTGGATTACAAGGTCGCCCTGGCAACAACTGCGAGAGGGCCTGCGGTGGATCAGGCCCAGGGCGATTGGTGGCAGGTCACGGCCGCGCACGCCGCCAAGGACCATTGCGGGCAGCTACGCGAGCAATGGAAGGCCGCACCCGGCAGGTCCGGTGGCGCCAGGTGAAGCCAGCCCGCGGGACGTAAACCATGCACGCCAGCGCCCGCCACCGGGCGCTGCACCACTTCGTGGCCAAGGCCCAGTGATCCTCGCCAGAGATGCTGCGCCGCGCAGCGCAGTGGGCGGTGCTCAAGACAAGATGGACTTCTCCAGTGGCGGCCGGTGGATCATCGACGACACGGGCTTTCCGAAGAAAGGGCGCCACCCGGTGGATGTGGCACGCCAGTACTGTGGAATGCTGGGCAGGCAAGACAACTGCCAGGTGGCCGTCAGCACCTCGCTGGCAAATAGCGAAGGTAGCCTTGTCACTGCCCCAGCAAGCATTTGAGGTCATCACCTGGCGCGATGACACCGACGCGCCACTGAGCGTGCGCTTTACTGCCCTGCTTCTCTCGTGACACAGTAAGGTCAGGCGACGCGGCCGATCATGCGCTCGGCCACGCCGTCGTTCCACACTCGCCGATGAACCACCACCATCACGATGTGCCCGACGATCAGCGCCAGCAGCGTCCAGCCCAGCACGCCGTGAAACGCCTTGGCCGGGGCAATCATCCAGTCCACCTTGGGGCCGCTGCCGTCATTGAGCTCAATCAGCCCCAGCCAGGTAAAGGGCCGGTCATTGCCCAGCATGCGCAGCAGCGCAAGCGACGGCACCAGCACCATCAGCGCATACAAGCTGCCGTGGCCCCAGCGCGCTGCCATGCCCAGCCAGCCGCCGGCGTGTCCGGGGCGGCTTTGCCAGTTCATCAAACCCCAGGCACCGCGCACCAGCACCAGCAGCAAAAGCAGCAGCCCCAGGTGGGCATGCGTGCCGACCATGAACTTGGCGAACGCGTCGTCGCGCCCCAGCGTGACCTTGGCCGCCATACCCGCGAACTGCCACAGAAACAGCAGCGCCATGCCCCAGTGCAGCCAGCGGCTGGTGCGGCCAAAGCGCTGCGGCGTGTCGCGCCACGCGCTGGCGGGTGCGGTTTGCACGGTGGGGCGTGGATAGTGAGATGGCATGGTTCATCCTTTCGGGAACATGTGCGTTGGTGTGCGTTGGTGTGCGTTGCCTTTGCAACGAAAAACAGGGCATGGAACATGGGCCGCCAAAGTGGCTTGCAACCGGCAGCGCCTCAACGGGCGAAGTCTGGCGGGGTCGTACGATACTTGGCGATAACCTGTAGTTCCCGTCATTCCCCTGTCTTGCACTTGCCCTCCCAGGATCGGGGCTTCATGAAGGCACTCAGCTTCATTGCCATCGCTTCGTCAACGCTCTTGCGGAAGGATTCGTCATGAACACACGACCATTGGGCAAAACCGGCCTGCGGATCGCACCCATCGTCTTCGGCGGCAACGTCTTTGGCTGGACGGTCGACGAGAAAACCAGCTTCGAGATCCTGGACGCTTTCCTCGACCACGGCTTCAACGCCATCGACACGGCAGACATCTATTCATCCTGGGTTCCGGGCAACCATGGCGGCGAGTCCGAGACCATCATCGGCAAATGGTTCAAGGCTCGGCCCGGAGCGCGCGACAAGATCGTGCTCTTCACCAAGGTGGGCTCCGACCTGGGCAAGCCGGGCCAGAAAGGGCTGTCCGAGCGGTGGATCACCCAAGCGATCGAAGGCTCGCTGTCGCGGCTTGGCGTCGAGAGCATCGACCTGTATTTCTCGCATTGGCCCGACTCCGAAACGCCGTGCGAAGAAACACTCGGCGCCTACGACAAACTGCTCAAGGCCGGCAAGATCAAGGCCATCGGCGCGTCCAACCTGGACGCCAGGCAGCTGACGCAGGCGCTGGCCGTGGCTCGTGACAAGGGACTGCCGCCCTACCAGGTGCTGCAGCCCGAATACAACCTCTACGACAGAGCGTCCTACGACGGCGCGCTGCGCGACCTCGCCGTCGCCGAGGGGCTGGGCGTCGTCACCTACTACAGCCTCGCATCAGGCTTTCTGAGCGGCAAATACCGCTCCAAGGAAGACCTGGGCCAGTCCCGGCGCGGCACGGGAGTCGGCAAATACCTGACCGCACGCGGCGACCGCATTCTCGAAGCGCTTGACGCCGTGTCGGCCCGCCACTCGGCCCAGCCTGCCGAAGTGGCTCTGGCCTGGCTGATCGGGCGCGAGGGCGTGACCGCGCCCATTGCCAGCGCGACCAGCGTGGCCCAGGTGAAGAACTTTGCAAAGGCCGCCAAGCTGGCGCTGCAGCCGCAGGACTGGCAGGCGCTGGACGCAGCCAGCGCAACGCCCTGATTCCCCTAGGGCCTGTTAACGTTATTTTTGACGGATGCGTTGTGATCAAAAGGGCCACTCGCCAAGGCGCCAGCCGCAGCCAAGGTGCCACCCTTGGCAAGGCTGGCAACGCCGGCGATGGCCCTTTTGATCGCAACCCGAAGGGAACATACTCAAAACTGCGCCACTCTCCGTTGCGCTCCTTGCCCAGACACCCAGTCTGGGCTGCGTCGCACGTCTCGATTGACGCCGTTTTGAGTATGTTCGCACCGCCAAAAATAACGTTAACAGGCCCTAATCATCGTCCACGCCTGCCAGCTCGGGAAACAGCACCTCGGTAAAGCCAAAGCGCGTGAAGTCGCGCACCCGCATCGGGTACAGCACGCCCTGCAGGTGGTCGCACTCATGCTGCACCACACGTGCGTGAAAGCCCTCAGCCTCGCGCTCGATCGGGCGGCCCCAGGGGTCGACGCCGCGGTAGCGAATACGCGCAAATCGCGGAACGATGGCGCGCAAGCCAGGTACGGACAGGCAACCCTCCCAGTCGTCGAGCAGGCTGTCGTCGAGCACGGTGATCTCCGGGTTGATCAACACCGTGTCCGGCACCAGCGGGCGGTCGGGGTAGCGCGGGTTGGGCTGATCGCTGCCAAAAATCACCAGTTGCAAGTCAACGCCGATCTGCGGCGCCGCGAGGCCGGCGCCATTGGCCGCCTGCATGGTCTCGCGCATGTCCTGCACCAGTTGGTGCAGCTGCGGCGTGTCAAAAGAAGTCACCGGGCGCGCCACGCGCAGCAGGCGGGCGTCGCCCATTTTCAGGATGCTGTGTACGGTCATATCCGCGCAGCATAGCGCCCGGCTGGGCACAATGGCAGTCATGGCCGACGCATCCAACGCCCCCGAGACCCTGCCCCCTCTTCCCGTGCGCCACCCCCTGCCGGCGCCGGTGCGCTGGCTGCTGCTCGTCTTCGCGGTCTTGAACCTGATCACCGGCGTCATCGGCATCTTCGTGCCCGGCCTGCCCACCACGGTCTTCATCCTGATCGCGGCCTGGGCCGCCGCACGCAGCTCGCCGCGGCTGCACGCCTGGCTGTGGCACCACAGATTGTTCGGGCCCATGCTGCAAAACTGGGCCGACGGCGGGCGTGTGTCACGGCGCGCCAAATGGAGCGCAACCACCGTGATGCTGCTGTGCTCCGTCATCCTGATGCTGGTCGACGCACCCAACTGGGCGCGCATCTTCGCCTGGGCGAACATGGCATGCGTGGGCACTTGGCTGTGGTTTCGCCCCGAGCCCAGGCGCTGACATTTACAGGCAAAACCGCCGAAGACCTCATTTTTTCTGTATATAATCGCGGACTTGATCCCCGATAGCTCAGTCGGTAGAGCGACGGACTGTTAATCCGCAGGTCCCTGGTTCGAGCCCAGGTCGGGGAGCCAAATTTTCAAGCCCTGCAATCGCACAGGGCTTTTTTCACCGCAACATTCCTCAATAGCTCAGTCGGTAGAGCGCCGGACTGTTAATCCGTAGGTCCCTGGTTCGAGCCCAGGTTGAGGAGCCAGACAGCGATTCGGCGTGCAGCCATACACCCGAAATCCTCCAAGCCCCGGTTTCTTTGCAGACCGGGGCTTTTTGTTTATCCCGGCCGCTGGCTCTCACGCGGGGCCATACACGGGCAAGACACAGCGACAAAAAAGCCCGCGATGGCGCGGGCCTGAAAGCAAGTGGATCCCGGCTTGTACTGGTAAATCACTCCCACTCCATCATCAACAGGCCCCCAGAACCGGCATGGTTAAAGGGATTGGCAGAGATCGACATGGAGCCTTACCGTCGCTTTTACCGTCAGAAGCGCACATCTTTTGCTGGCGCGGGAGATGGAGCGATTTGCGGGGCGTCGACACTTCCAGGCTGATCATCGATCAGGGTACATCTTAGCGCGCAAAGGGCACCTTCGCGCCAAGTTCGCCTTCACTCAAGAGCGACTTTCTATATTCCAAATAGTCTTTCCGCGCCAGGCTGCTCGTCTTCTTCAAATCGACGTCAAGAAATTGGACTCTCACGCGGTGAAGCACTTCTTGAAAGACCTCGTGCATCTTCAATCTCGCTTCGTCGATCTGCGCCCAAGCCTTCTGGCTGGCGGCCCTCGAGAGCGTGTCGTGGTCTGTGAAGATGTGCTGCCGGCCGCTGGGGGCCTCGTGATACATGCCTTCGTGAGCCATCGTTTGTCCGAAAGCCGCACGAAACTGCTTGATCAAGTTGAAGAGTTCCGCATCGTTCAAATGGACATCGCTGCCCGACGCCGCGATGTTGAACATGTCCCACATGTGCAGCGCCTCATCAGTGATGCAATGCGGCATTCTCGCGATGTGGTCATCGACCGCCTGTATGTCGATGGTCTTGAAAATCTCTGTGAGCGTTTCCACGTCTCGCTCGTGCTTGACCTCTTCAGGCGAGAGCGTGGCGGTGGGTCGGGTGGGATTGGCTTCCAACGTGGACTTGATCGCGTTTTTCAGTGTGCCCGCGAACGCCTTCAGGTCGTTGGCCTGATCATCGGCACCGTTGGCAAACGGAATGGCCCGGTGTTTGTCAAAGTCGAAGGGCACATCGTCAGGGAACTTTCCCACTCCCGCGTCGAACACCAGCGCGACACGATCCCAGCCCAACGCAGCCACCGCAAATCCGAGCTCGAACAGGACGTTGGGATTGGGCGTCTTCTTCTGCTGGAGATCGGCGTTGATTGGCGTCACGTCGCTGACGACCATGTCAGCCTCCTTGATCTTCTTCATGATCGCAAGGGGGATATTGGGCGAACCCGTCAAGCCTCTTGTCGCTTGGTCAATCGCGATCGAAACGTCAGGCAGCTCCGCCATCACGGTGTTGGCGGCCAAGGTCAGGGCCTTCCGGATGAAGTTCCTGGTGACCGGCAAATCTGATTGCCAAGAATAGAAAACGACAAAATTCTTCATCGGCGCCTCCCCAAGCGCTGGGCAGGAGGGTGTGCAGAATTTTGTGTAAACGGACAATCCACCGCCGGCGTAAGCCGGCCTGTCCGTAAGCGCAATGAACACCAAGAAACACGACGTACCCGAAGAACTGCTGTCTGGCCTGCTGGCCAAC
>NZ_BAABBP010000024.1:0-61656 GCF_039538025.1 Comamonas faecalis | reverse complement strand
TGGTGCGGGTGAATTCGTCGATGTTCTTCCTGGTGCCGGGGCCGGCGGAGCGGCTCGATACCGTGGCGACGATTTCCGCGTAGGGCACGGCCTGCACGCGCGAGACGGCCGCCACCATGGGGATGGTTGCCTGGCCGCCGCAGGTGACCATGTTGACGTTCATCTCGCGCTTTCCCACGTGCTCGGGCAGGTTCACCGGGGGCACGCAGTAGGGGCCGATGGCCGCGGGAGTCAGGTCGATCATCATCGCGCCCTGCTCGGTGACTTTGCGCGAGTTCTCGGCGTGCACGTAGGCGCTGGTGGCGTCGAAGACGATTTGCACGCCGTCGGCTTTCATGTGCGGCACCAAGCCGTCCACGCCTTCATGGGTGGTCTTGATGCCCATCTCGCGGGCGCGCTTGAGGCCGTCGGATTCGGGGTCGATGCCTACCATCCACACGGGCTCGAGCACGGCGCTCCTGTGCAGCTTGGCCAGCAGGTCGGTGCCAATGTTGCCCGGGCCGATCAGGGCGCATTTGATTTTCTTGCTCATGGTGTTTCCTTGTTTCAGATGAAGCGCACCGAGCAGCCGCCGATGCCGCCAATCGTCACGCGCAGGTTGTCGCCGGCCTGGACTGGGATCATGATGCCGAGCGACCCCGACAGCACGACCTCACCGGCCTCCAGCGCAATGCCCAACGCGCCCAGCGTGTTGGCCAGCCAGGCGACGGCGTTGGCCGGATGGCCCAGGGCAGCTGCGCCCGCGCCGGTGGCGACGATGTCGCCGTTCTTCTCCAGCACCATGCCGCAGGTGCCCAAGTCCACGTCGCGCGGATCGACCAGGCGGTCGCCGAGCACGAAGACGCCGCACGAGGCGTTGTCGGCCACGGTGTCTGCAATCTTGATCTTCCAGTCACGGATGCGCGAGTCGACGATCTCGAAGCAGGCCATCACGCCTTCGGTGGCGGCCAGCACGTCGGCGACGGTCACGCCCGGGCCCTGCAGGGTTTTCTTGAGCACGAAGGCGATCTCGCCTTCGGCCTTGGGCTGGATCAGGCGCTGCATCGGGATGGCCTCGCCCTCGTTGTAGACCATGGCGTCGGTCAACCAGCCGAAGTCGGGCTGGTACACGCCCAGCATGTCCATCACGGCCTGGCTGGTCACGCCGATCTTCTTGCCGACGACCTTCTCGCCCGCGCCCAGGCGGCGCGCCATCAGGCGCTGCTGCACCGCGTAGGCGTCGTCCACCGTCATGTCCGGATGCTGCTCGGTCAGCGGCGCCAGCATGCGGCCCCCTGTCAGCGCGTCGTACAGCCGGTCGCCCAGCGCATCAATCTGTGTCTGCTGCATTTCGTTCCTTGTCGTCCATGTGAGCGCGCGCTCAGAACTTCACCATCACGTTGCGCAGCTCGGTGTAGAACTCCAGCGAGTGCACACCACCCTCGCGGCCAATGCCCGACTGCTTGGAGCCGCCAAACGGCGTGCGCAGGTCACGCAGGAACCAGCAGTTGATCCAGCACAGGCCGACCTCGATCTTCTGCGCCAGGCGGTTGGCGCGGCCGATGTCCTGGGTGAACACCGCCGTGGCCAGGCCGTAGCGGTTGGCGTTGACCTTGGCCAAGACTTCATCCTCAGCGTCGAAGGGGCTGATGTGGCAGCAGGGGCCGAAGATTTCCTCGGTGATGACGCTGGCGGTCTCGGGCAGGCCGGTCCAGATGGTGGGCTGCACCCAGGAGCCGCCCTTGAGCGCCTCGGGCATGTCGGGCACGCCGCCGCCGGTGACCACGGTGGCGCCCTCTTCGGCCGCCTTTTTGTAGAAGCCCAGCACTTTGGCCTGGTGCTCCTTGCTGATCACCGGGCCGATCTTGGTCGCCTTGTCATAGGGGTCGCCCGGCACCATGGACTCGGCGCGCTCCTTGAGCGCTGCGACCAGCTTGTCGAAGATCGGGCGCTCGACGTAGACGCGCTCGGTGCCCAGGCACACCTGGCCGGCGTTCTCGAAGCACGAGCGGGTCAGCGTGTCGACGGTGTTCTGGAAGTCGCAGTCGGCAAACACGACGGCCGCGTTCTTGCCCCCCATCTCCATCGACACCGGGCGCACGCCGTTGGCAGCCGCCTTCATGATGGCCGCGCCGGTGCTGGTCTCGCCGGTGAAGGTGATGCCGTCGACGTCGGGGTGGCTGGTGAGGAATTCACCGGCCGAGTCCGGCCCGAAGCCGTGCACCACGTTGTAGACGCCCTTGGGCATGCCCACCGCATTCATCACCTCGCCCAGCAGCGCGGTGGTGGCGGGCGTCTCCTCGCTGGGTTTGACGACCACGGTGTTGCCGCAGGCCAGAGCCGGGCCGACCTTCCAGGTCATCAAGAGCAGCGGCAGGTTCCACGGGCTGACCACGGCGATCACGCCGCGCGGCACGCGCACGCCGTAGGAGAGGGCCGTCTTACCGTCGGGCGTACGCATGTTGAACGACTCGGTCGACACGCTCTTGATGGTCTCGGTGAAGATCTGGAAGTTGGCCGCGCCGCGTGGAATGTCGACATGCGAGGCCAGGTGGTGGGGCTTGCCGGTGTCGGCAATCTCGGCCTGCAGGAAGTCGTCGAAGCGGCGGTTGATCTCGGCCACTACCGCATCGAGCAGCTTGCAGCGCTCCGCGACCGACAGGCGGCCCCATTCGCCGTTCAGCGCCGCCTTGGCGGCGGCCACTGCCGCGTCGACCTCGGCGCGCCCGGCCTCGTGAACCTTGCCGATCAGCTGGCCGTTGATCGGGTTGAAGTTGTCGAACGTGCGCCCCGAAGCGCTCTTGACGTACTCGCCGTTGATGAAGTGGAGAAACTCTTTCATTTCACTGCCCTTTGCCATTCAAAACCTGCCATTTGCCGGCCGCACCGCGGCCGGACTCACTCAGCTAGAACGCCTTGACCAAAGTAAAGCGAACCAGCTGCCCCTTGGTGCTGTTGCGAACGCCAAACTCCTTGTAGGCGGCGCCCTTCAGGAACACGCCTGCACCGGGAATGGGGTAGACCAGCTCGGCGCCCAGCGCGTGACGGCGCGCGCGGTCGGTCGTCGCACCAAGGCCGCTGTCGTCGCTGGTCTGCCACTGGCTGTAGCCCACGACGCCAGCCTGAAAGCTGCCAAACGACTTGCCCAGGCCCCACTCCACGGTCAGCTGCTGGCCGGGGCGAAAGCCGTTGTTCCTGCTGTTGAACTCATAGCGCATCAGGGCCGAGCCGGAGACGGTTTTGGCCGTGTCGAAGTAATAGGTCAGGCCGCCGGTGAGCATGGTGCTTCTGAAGCCCTTGCCGGGTGAGGCCGGGTGGCTGTCGCTGGCGTTGTCCAGCCACAGGCCGGCGGCGGCGACGGCATCCCATTGCTGGCCATGCCAGCCCAGCACCAGCGGGCCCAGATACACGTCGCCCACGCCCGAGCGCGACTCGGAAATGCCCGCCGCGTTGAAGGTCAGCGAGGTGCGCATGACCGGCACGATGGCCTCCATGCCGTAGTCCGCACCCAGCAGCTTGTAGTTGGTGACCCAGACGAAGCGGTTGGCCAGCGCGGTCACCGTGCCCGTGTTGTGGCCGGGCACCGTGCTGCTGCCCGGCGCGCGCAGGCTGTCGATGTTGTAGTTGACCAGATAGCCCAGGTAGTAGACGCCCGCAGGCGGCACGCTCGGTCCCTGGATGCCTTCGACGCCAGGAACATAGTGGCCGTCGGCGTGCGCTGCGGCAGCCGTCAACAGCGCCAGCGCAGCGGCTCCGGCAATGGGGGGCAGTCTCATTGTTTTTCCTTGGTATGCGGCTGCAGTCAGCAGCTCAAGCTTCATCCAGTCCCAGCGCCTGCAGCGCGGCGCGGGCGCATTCCTCGTCCTGCTGCGCACTGCCGCCCGACACGCCTATGCCGCCGATCAGCACACCGCCCTCGCGCACCGGCAGGCCGCCGCCGAAGACCACGTTGCGCGGGCGCACCGGCATGCCCAGGCGCAGCGCGTCGTCGCCCTGCAGCATGCCGGCCCACTGCGCGGTGGCAAAGCCGAAGCCGGCTGCGGTGTAGGCCTTGTCGATGGCAATGTCCACCGAGTGCAGAAAGGCGCCGGGCATGCGCAAAAAGGCGGCCAGCACGCCGGACGCATCAGTCACCGCGGCGTTGATGCGTATGCCCAGCTCGCCCGCCCGGGCGACGGCAGCGGCCACTGCCGCGTGCGCCGCCTCGGCGGTGATGGCGCGCTGTTCGATGCTGTGGCCCGCCATCAGGTCACCACGCTCAGGAAGGCTTCGTTCAACTCACGATCGTGATAGAAGATGCCGGCGCCGACCTCGTCCCAGGTCCAGGTGATGGGCTTCATGTCGGGGTAGTGGTCGTAGCCGCCGCTGAAGGTCTCCAGGCGGTTGCCCGAGGGCTCGAAGAAGTAAATCGTCGTGCCGTTGGTGATGCCGTGGCGCGTGGGGCCGATGTCCAGCGGGACGCGGTTCTTGCTCATGATGTCGGCGGCGCGCAGCACCTGCTCCCAACTGCCCAACTGGAACGACACATGGTGCAGCTTGTCCTTCTCGCCATGGCGCACGATGGCGATATCGTGCGCCTTGGCGCTGCAGGTCAGCCACACGGCCAGATCGGTCTCGCCGTCTTCCAGCTTCACGCGCTCGACCAGGGTGAAGCCCAGCACGTTGATGAACAGGTCGCGCGCGCCTTCCAGGTCGTCGCCGTAGATCAGGCAGTGGTCCAGCCGGATCGGCGTGATGCCGGGCTGGTCGATCACGTCCACATCCGGGTTGGTGCAGCCCGTGGCGTTGCCGACGGCCGTCTTCTCGGCGTACAGCTCGATCGTATGGCCAGTCGGAATCTTGAAGCGCACGCGCTCGCCGGTCTCCAGCAGGTCACCGGCGGGCATGCGCTCGGTTGCCACGCCGTAGGCCTGCAGCTTCTTCTCGAAGTCGTCCAGCGTGGCCTTGTCCTGCACCTTGAAGCCGAAGAAGTCCATGCCCGCCTGGTCGGCCTGGCGCAGGATGATGCTGTTGTGGTCGCGCTCGGCGCGGGTCTTGAAATAGGCACGGCCCTGGGCGTCGCGCCCCATGGGCTTGAGGCCCATCACGTCCGTGTACCACTTGATCGACTCTTCCAGATCCAGCACGCGGATCTGCGCGTGACCTGGACGCAAAACACCTGTCATTGCCATGGTTTGTCTCCTTTAGATTGCCTGGCTCATGGGTTGAGGGGAAAAGGGCGCCGCTGTCTGGCGGCATACGTTTTTCTTCATTGCACCGACAACCTGCAAGCGCAGGTCGCTGGCGGGATAGATGCGGCAGGACAGCACGCAGCCCGCGGCCTCCTCGTCGGCGCTGACGTGGGCACGACTCATCACGCGCTTGGAGTACACGCCTTCGAGCACCTGCACCTTGCACACCCCACAGCCGCCCTGGCGGCAGCCCACGGGAATGCCTTTCTTGCCCAGCGCCGTCATGCCTTCGAGCACGGAACGCGTATCGAGCGCGGCGTAGTGCTCGCCGGTGTCTTCGATATGAACAATGAATTTCTGCATGGTCTTGTCTCCTTTGCGGCGCCCTCTTTGTCGGGATGCCTGCGGATCAGGGGGTAACGATAGAAACGGATGTCGTTACCGTCCAATACTGTTTTTCCCCAAACTCAATACCGTTCCAGCATGAACAAAGCCCGCCACCGTGCGATGGGCGTTTCACGCCCCGGCGTGCAGCCACGGGTGCAGCCAGCGCGCCAGGCGCGGCACCAGATGCCAATCGGCCAGCAGCGGCGCCACGGTCAGGAACAGCAGCAGCACGGTGGGGAAGATGCCCAGCCAGGTGACGCACGCCACCTTCCAGCACAGGTGCGCCGTGCGGGTGGTGCCGTCGGGCGCGGCAAACCAGTAGTCCAGCCCCGTCACGCGCTGCAATTGCTGCGCACCCACGGTGTGCGGCAGCACCCGCTGCAGCCAGTGTGCGCGCTCTGGCGAGTTCTGCCATGCGGCCAGATGGGCCTCGGTGTCGAAGGCGAACACCACGTGGCAGAGCAGCGGCTCCTCGCTGTCGCCAGCCTCGTCCGGCGGCACGACCTGGCCACCCAGGTGACCAGGAAACTCCTGCGCCGCGGCCAGCATGCCGCGCATGGCTGCCTCGAAGCCGACCACCGCCGCTGGCAGGACACGACGCGCGATCAGCACCGTGACGGCGCACGGCGGGGTTGTCGCGGGTGCAGCCGGTGCGGCCTGCGTCTGGTTGTCGGTCGGAGAAGAGGCGTCCATCTGGCTGGCTGTCCGTGAAAAACGCCGCAGCGTGGCAACTGGGGATGGCGGCAACGATAGGCGATGCGCTCAATACCGACCAACACCATTTTTTGGCAATCTCGATACCATCGCCGTATGCAATTGCGAAGGAGAGCCCCCCATGGACTTGCGTGACATGCGCCTGTTTCTCGCCGTGGCCGAGGAGGGCCACATCGGCCGCGCCGCCGCGCGCCTGCACTTGTCGCAGCCGCCGCTGACGCGCCACATCCAGGCGCTGGAGGAAAAGCTGGGCGTGCCGCTGTTCATCCGCACGCCCAAGGGCATGCAGCTGACCGAGGCCGGCCACACGCTGCTGCAGGAGGTGCCCAACCTGCTGGAGCTGGCGCACCAGGCCGCCGAGCGCACGCGCCTGGCGGGCCAGGGGCTGATCGGGCGGCTGGACGTGGGCCTGTTCGGCTCGGGCGTGCTGGACGTGATTCCACGCATGCTGGCGCGCTTTCACAAGGCGCGGCCCAACGTGAAGATCGTGCTGCACAACCTGACCAAGGACGCGCAGATCCAGGCGCTGCGCGAACGGCGCATCACCGTGGGCTTCAACCGCCTGGTGCCGCCCGAGAGCGACATCTGCACCGAGACGGTGCTGCGCGAGCCTCTGATGGTGGCCGTTGCCGACTCCCACCCGCTGGCCGTGCTGCCCTCGCTGTGCCTGCGGGATCTGGCCGGCGTGCCGATCATCCTCTACCCCAACGTGCCCATGCGCGGCCTGGCGCAGGAAATTACCGATGCCTTCCACGCCGAGGGCGTGCCGCTGCGGGTGGAGCAGGAGGTGGAGGACGTGCTCACCGCCATCGCGCTGGTGTCGGCCGGTTTTGGCGCGGCCATCACCACGCAGTCGGCGTCCAACCTGCGCCTGCCGGGGGTGGCGTTTCGCCCGCTGCACAGCACTCAGCTCAAGGATCTGGAGCTCAGCTGCCTGTACCGCAGGGGCGACCCGTCGCCCGCGCTGGCGGCCTTTCTGGAGGTGGTGCATGCGTTTGCCGCCAGTTCCCGCGGGCGCAAAGGCCACGCGGTTTGAGCATCGGTATGGGGGCCGTCCACGCATCGTTCAAATCTTCTTGAACAGCGGGCTGCGCACCTGCTGCGCGTCGGCGGCCGAGATGAACTTCTCGGTGTAGATGTCGCGCTCGAACAGCCTGCCCTGCATCAGCGTGGTGATGCAGGCCTCGATCATCATCGGTGGGCCGCACAAATAGGCCTTGTGGCCGCGGAAGTCGTTGTTGAAATACGTCTTGGCAGCCTCGTGCACATACCCGCGCACGCCCTCCCAGCCCTCGCCATCCGGCTCGTCCGACAGCGCCGCCACATAGGTGAAATGCGGGTGCTGCTGCGCGAGCTGCAGAAATTCGTCGTGGTGGTAGAGCTCGGCGCGGCTGCGCGCTCCGTTGACCAGGGTGATGGGCCGGCCCTCGCCGGCAGCCAGCAAGTCGAGCACCATGGAGCGCGGGCTGGACAGCCCCGAGCCACCGGCCAGGAACAGATAGCCCAGGTCTTCCTTGGCGTGCGCACTGCTGCGGATGAAAAAGCGCCCGTAGGGGCCGGTGACCTTGACCGCGTCGCCCGCCTTGAGCTGGTCGTGCACCCAGCCCGTGCCCATGCCGCCGGGCACGCGGCGGATGTTGAGCTCGATCTCGCGGCTCTCGCCCGGAGCACTGGCGATCGAGAAGGCGCGCGTGCCCTCGCCCGGAATGTGCAGGTTGATGTACTGCCCGGCCTGGAAGGTGATGGGCGCATCGAGTTCGATCCACACGCCCTTGATGGTGGGCGTGAGGTCTTCGATGCGCGAGACGGTGCCGCCGTAGTCCTGCACCAGCAGGTTCTGCGCGTCGGGCTCTTCGTCGATCTCGGCCTCAATCACGACATCGGACTCCAGCGTCGCGCAGCAGGCCAGGCATTTGCCCTCCTCGCGCTCGTAGTCCATCAGGGCAAAGCCGCTGGCCTCGCCGTGCTCGATCTCGCCATCCTGCACCTCGATCTTGCAGGTGCCGCACAGGCCGTGGCCGCAGGCGTGCGGCAGGTAGATGCCGGCGCGCAGCGCGGCGTCCAGAATGGTCTGGCCATCGTCGACATCGATGGTCTGGCCCAGCGGTTCAATCGTCAGCTGGTAGCTCATGGCTGTCTCACTAAACTATAAAAATAAGAGCTATTTGCGCTTTATGCACAAAGGCTGTAGCCATTCATTACTCCCTCTCTCCTTGGGGGAAAGGATGGGGGTGAGGGAGTGTGTTCCGGCAGGGCGATGAAGCCGGCACCCTCACCCCGGCCCCCTCCCGCCAGCGGGAGAGGGAGCGGGAAGGCCGCTCAGAAACGCGACCCCCGCAGCCCGGTCAGCCCCGGCGTGCGAAAGCGGATCACGCTCTTGTGGCCTATGCCGTGTTCGGCCAGGGTCTTGTCCATGTCGGGCGTGAAGGGCTCGCCGGACATGAACCACTCGGCTCGGTTCCAGTCGATTTTGGCGAAGTCGGGATGTGCGCCGTACATGCCGGGCAGCGCTCCCTGCACCAGCTCGCCGAACTTCATCGTCGGCGGCATTGGGGCGCAGAACGGGGAGCAGAGCATCTTGTGATCCTCCCAGCCGATATAGAGCAGCGGGGCGGGGAATTTGTCCACCGTGTCCTTTGCGGCGAACTTGTAGGGTGCGACGGATCTGACGGCCATGTGAATGTCTCCTGTGGTCTGTAGATGAATCGGGCCTCAGTTGCCCGTGGCCTGGGCGCGCCAAGTCTCGAAGTTCTTCTTGTCCTCGGAGTCGGCGTAGTCCAGGTTGTCGCGTCCCCATTCGATGTTGTACCAACGCACGACCTCGGCCAGCGGGTTGAAGTCGGGCCGGGTGGGATCCACGTCTTCGGGGAAGCAGTTGCCCTGGTAGATCTGGTGCACCGGCAGCCAGCCCTGCACGTATTTCTCGGGCTCGCTGTCGAAGATGTGCTTGCAGCCGTCGGAGCAGCAGTGGTACTTCACGCCCTCGTATTCGCTTTCGCGGTAGGCGATCTTGGTCGGGTCGTCGGGCTCGGTGAAGAACATCGGCACCTGGCAGACCTGGCACAGCATGGGCAGGGTGCCGTTGTAGAAGCGCTTTCCCTCGGCCTGCTGCTCGTTGTAGTGCGTCCACAGAGGACGGTAGTACTTGTCGAAGGTCTCTGGGTACTTGGCCGACAGCCACTCCATGTCCTTCTCGCTGGGCGCCCAGGTGTGGAAGGGGGCGGCGGCGCCGTAGTTGTAGAACACGTTCCAGGCTTGGTGGCTCAGGTGGTCCTTGTCCTTGCAGGCCTGCTCCCAGCCCTTGGGCACCTTGATGCCGTAGCGCGCCAGGTCGTTGAACAGGGCGGTGCCGTTCTGCTCGGCGTAGATCTCCCAGGCTTCCTTCCAGCTCATCACGCGCTTGGGCAGCATGTAGTCCATCATCATGGCCACCAGGGTCAGCACGCGGTAGCCGCGCCAGAACCACTTGTCCAGCCAGGCCTGCACTAGGGCCAAGTTGTCCGGATCCTGCTCCAGGATGAACTTGATGATCTCCAGGCCCAGCGTCATGTGGCGCGACTCGTCGGACTGCGCCGAGAAGCCGAACGCCATCGCGCCCATGTCGCCGTTGTAGGCCGCGCCCGAGATGAAGGGCACGAACAGCAGGTTGGTGAGCACGTATTCGAATGCGAAGCCGATGGCGACCATGAACTCGAACGGGCCGGAGGTCAGTGCATCGTCGAAGAACGATTTCGGAACACTCAGGAACCACACGCGGTCGTGCTGGTGGTGCCAGTTCTGGAAGCCGTTGTAGTGCTTGTTGTAGTTGGACAGGCTGTGGATCTGCGTCTGCGCGTGGCGGATCTCGTCCAGGCTCTGCATCAGGCAGGCCACGCGCGGGCCGGCGCCGGGGAACTCGCGGCCCATGCGGGCAAAGCCGCGGTGCGCCATGTATTCGTTGGGCGTGATGCCGGTCAGGAACAGCTTGAGCGTGTTGATGTAGCGCGCATCGGTCACGCCCAGGTGGCCGTTGTTCTGCGTGAAGGCGTCGATGATGGCGTAGAGCTTGCGCTCCTTCTCGGCCTGGTACTTCCAGTACGAGTCCATCGTCATGCGGAACGGATCCTCGAACTTGTCCCAGTCGTGGATCTTGATGCCTTCGTACTCCACCTGCGGGTAGGCGTCCTTTACGGACTGATAGGTGGGCGTCCAGGCCAGGTCGCGCGTCATGAGGTTGTAGCGCTCTTTCAGGCCGAGTTTCTTGGTGACTTTCATGTCCATGGTGGGTGTCTCCTGTCGTCGTCTGTCTATGGACGTGGGGGGGTTTACTGGTGCCAGGCGAGGGTGAATTCGTCGTCGGTCTCGTCGACGTTGCCGCTCATGGTGATCAGGTGGACCTGCATCTCCTGCAGGTCGAAGTCGCGGCCGATTTCCTGCTCGATCGTGCTTTTGCGCACCACCAGGCGGTGGGGCACGTCGATCTTCACCATGGCCGGCTGGTCGCTCAGGACGGCGCCGGGGTTGTCGGCCAGGATGGCGCTGACGATGGCGCGCGATTCCTCGTTTTTCTGAAAGGCGATGAATACGTTGGACATGGCTGTCTCCTGATGCGGGGGTTGTGTGGGCGCTCAGGCGCCGATGGCCAGACCGGCCTTGTTCATGCGCGCATCGACGGCGGCCACCGTGCGCTCAAGCGCTGCTGCGCCATCCGCGCCCAGTGCCAGTTCGGCCACCGGCGCCAGGGCCTCCTGCACGCGGGCGCGCCAGTGGGCGTACCAGCCGGACAGCAGCGCCTTGTTCTCGGCGCTCTCGGCCGCCGCGGCCTTGATAACGGCGTCGACCCATTTGTTCGCCTCCTGGCTCCACTCGGCCTGGAAGCGCGTGAGCATGGACACCGTGGGCCCTGCCTGCTCGGAAATGACCTGATCGACCTCCTTGTAGGCCAGGCCGAACAGAATCCCGTCCAGCGCCACGTTCTGCGCCACGTACAGCTCGAACCAGTCCTTCATCACCCAGGTGTCTTCCACCAGGCGGCGCAGGCTCTGCCAGGCAGGCGCCTCCAGCCAGGCCTGCTTGCCGGCCTCCAGCTCGCCCTGGCTGCCCAGCAGCAGACCCAGGCGGGTGAGGTACTGGGCAATGCCCAGCTGATCCATGCCCGCGTACAGGCAGGGCTGGGTGATGGCAGTGCCGTAGCCGTAGGCGCACTGGTAGGCGCCGTTCATGTTCGCGCCCCAGGCCACGTGGCGCAGCGGCAGGTAGAAGTCCAGCGCGGTGCGGCGAGCGGTGTCATCAAAGCGATCGGCCAGGCCGCGCTCCTCGACGAAGGCGAAGTCCGCCTCGGCCACCTCCTGCATGCGGGCGCGCGCCTGGGTGTAGGTGCCGTAGTAGAACTGGCGCGGATCCTTGAGCGCATACCAGTCCTTCATCACCAGGCGGGTGCGGCTGGGATCGAACAGCTCATGCTCCGGATCCCAGGTGGGGCGGTAGTGGAAGTTGTGCGTGGGCTGCACATCCATCGTGCCTTCGAGGTAGCGCGACGCGGGCTTGTCGGTGCCGAGGCGCTCGGCGATGTGGTTGTAGGTCTGGCGCAGCGGCGTGATGCTGACGGTGCGCAGGTCGATTTGCATGGGGTCGTCTCCTGAGGGTGGTGTTATGAAAGGGTGAAGTGCAGCCCGTCAGGGCTTGTTGCGAAAGTGCTGCTCGCGTGCGGCGCGCAGGCTCCAGTCCCACTCGTGCGCAGCGCTGCCCTGCTCCTGCTCGGGCAGCGCGCCGTGGGTGGGTTGCACGCCCTGGGTAGTACAGAAGTCGTCGAACTCGGCGCGCGGCAGCACCATTTCGACGAACAGGCCGGGCTCGCCGACGGCGAACTCGAACTCGACCATGCCGCTGTCGTGCTCCTGCACGATGCGGATGTAGCGGCGCTCTATGTCCCAGCGCTCATCGGGGGTGATTTGCGTGCTCATGCCAGGAGGTATTGCAGGAGCCGTGCCAGGGCTTCGCGCAAACCGGCATAAATCTCGATAATTTCGGGTAAATACTTAAAAACACCGTCTGCCATTCACCCTGCGGAAACATCCGGCGAGACATTTGGCGACAATGCTGCGCCGCACTATGCGGATTTGATCGAGCCGATTCGGGCGAAATTCATCATTTGATGAATAGAGAACCGTCCGTATTGCGGCAGGGCATGATTTCTCGATAATTTGGAGCATGTCTGCATCCCCATCAATGCCCTCCGACGCCGATCTGCGCCGCCAGATCCAGTTCTCCGCGGCCGACGGGCGCATCTGGCTGGCGGGCCAGCGCATGGTGCTGATGCATGTGGGGTCGCTCGGCCTGCTGCGCCGCGAGCTGATGCGCACGCTGGGGCCGCAGGCAGCGCGCCGGCTGATGATGCGCGCGGGCTATGCATCGGGCGAGCGCGACGCGGCGCTGGCGCGCCAACTGCGCCCGCACGCCGAAGTGTCCGACATGTTCAGCGTGGGGCCACAGCTGCACATGCTCGAAGGCATGGTGCAGGTCACGCCCGCGCAGCTGGAGATCGACCTGGCCAGCGGCCACTTCTACGGCGTATTCGACTGGCAGCATTCCTGGGAGGCGGAGATCCACCTGCGCGACTTCGGCCCGCAAAGCGAACCCGTGTGCTGGACACTGCTGGGCTACGCCTCGGGCTATAGCAGCGGCTTCATGGGCCGCCAGGTGCTGTTCAAGGAAGTGGCTTGCAGCGGCTGCGGCGCCGCGCACTGCCGTATCAAAGGCCGGGTGCTCGACGCCTGGCCCGATGCCGCCGAGATGGCGCGCGACTACGCCCCCGATACTGATGCTCCCCTATCCAACTCCGCCGGCGCCGGTACGCGCAGCCCGCCCACCTGGCCCGCGCCCATAGCCGCGGAAGACCTGCCCGAGCCCCCTGCCGACGCACTGGATCAGCTGATCGGCCGCTCGATCGGCTTCACTGCCGCCACCGAGCTGCTGCGCAAGGCCGCCGGCACGCAGGTCACCGTACTGCTGGATGGCGAGACCGGCGTGGGCAAGGAGCGCTTTGCCCGCGCGTTGCACGCGCTCAGTCAGCGCGCGGCCAAGCCCTTCGTCGCAGTCAACTGCGCGGCGCTGCCCGGGGACCTGGTCGAGTCCGAGCTGTTCGGTACCGAAAAAGGCGCCTACACCGGCGCCGACGCGGCGCGCGCCGGGCGCTTCGAGCGCGCCGACGGCGGTACATTGTTCCTTGACGAGGTGGGCGAGCTGCCGCTGCCCGCGCAGGCCAAGCTGCTGCGCGTGCTGCAGGACGGCCAGGTCGAGCGCCTGGGCAGCACCCAGCCGCGCCAGGTGGACGTGCGCCTGGTCACCGCCACCCACGTCGACTTGCTGGAGGCGGTGCGCGCCGGACGCTTTCGCCAGGATCTGTACTACCGCCTGAATGTCTACCCGATCACGATTCCGCCGCTGCGCGAGCGGACGCAGGACATCGAGTTGTTTGCCCAGCACCTGCTGCAGCGCTTTGCGCGCCAGCACGACAGGCATGTCGAAGGCTTCACCGACCGCGCGCTGCAGGCGCTGCGCGAGTACGCCTGGCCGGGCAATGTGCGCGAAATGGAAAACCTGATCGAGCGCAGCGTCATCCTGACCGACGCGGGCACCAGCGTGGACGCGCCCGCGCTGTTCCCCCAGGCCGCCGTGCAGGCGCCGACGCACACCCTGGCCGCCTCGGGAGGGCTGCAAGCAATCCAGCCACCGGTATGCAATGCCAGTACCGTCGAGCAACTGCTGGCCCAGCCGCTGGACCTGCAGGGGCTGGAGCACCAGCTCATCGAAGCAGCCGTGGCCCGCCACAACGGCAACCTCTCCGCGGCCGCACGCCAATTGGGCCTGACGCGCCCCCAGCTGAGCTACCGCCTGCAGAAACTGCGTGAAAGCTGATCCCATGGCCAAGCGTCCCGTTCCTCACATGCCTTTCGCGCTGCGCACCGCGAGCGACGCACCGGCGCCCTCGCGCACGCTGATCGAGCAGGCCTACACGCAGCTGCGCGACGACATCGTCGAAGGGCGGCTGGCGCCCGGCGAGAAGCTGCGCGTGGAACACCTCAAGGAGCGCTACTCGGTCAGCGCCGGCACGCTGCGCGAGGCCATCACTCGCCTGGCCAGCGACGCGCTGGTCGTCACCGAGGGCCAGCGCGGCTTTCGCGTCGCACCGATCGCGCCCGAGGAGCTCGAAGACATCACCCAGCTGCGCGTGCAGCTGGAAACCGGCGCGCTGCGTCTGTCGATCCGCAGCGGCGGCGCGCCCTGGCGCCAGGCCGTCGAAGAGGCCTGGCAGGCACTGTCGGCCGAGGAGCCGATCGCGCCCGGGCGCAGGCGCCTGTGGGAGCAGCTCAACCTGCGCTTTCACGAGGCGCTGCTGTCGGGCCACGACTCGCCCTGGACGCTGCGCGTGCTGCGCCTGCTGTCGCGCCACAGCGAGCGCTACCGCAGCTACGCCATCCAGCTGCCCGGCAGCATCCGCAACGTGCACGACGAGCACGCCGAAATCTTCACCTACGCGATGGCAGGCCAGGAGGCGCGCGCCGCGCTGGCGCTGGAGGCGCATATCCGCGCCACGCCCGACCTTCTGATCGCCGCGCTGCGCGAAGGGCGAGTCCAACTGCCCGAGGGAGGCTGAATCAGCCCGAACCGCCGGCGTACACTGGCCGCCACCGCACACCCCAGCCATCTCCCCATCCATGCTCCGCACCCCGCCGCTGACCCGACGCCGCCGCTTCATCACGCGGCTGCGCCACTGCGGGCCGCCCAGGCCATGCCGCCCCGCGCGCTTGCATCGTCCCATCTCCCGGAGCAGTGACCATGGCTTTCGTTTTCCGCCCCCGACTTCTCGACGCCCTTCAGGGCTATGACCGCACGCGGCTGATCGCCGACATCGGCGCCGGCCTGACGGTCGCCGTCGTCGCGCTGCCGCTGGCCATGGCGTTCGCCATCGCTTCGGGGCTCAAGCCCGAGGCGGGCATCTTCACCACCATCATCGCCGGCTTTCTCGTCGCGCTGCTGGGCGGCAGCCGCGTGCAGATCGGCGGGCCGGCCGGCGCGTTCATCGTCATCGTCTACGGCATCGTGCAGCAGTACGGCGTGGCCAACCTGATCATTGCCACCGCGCTGTCGGGCGTGCTGCTGTTCGCCATGGGACTGTTTCGCCTGGGCACGCTGGTGCGCTTCATTCCGGTGGCGGTCATCACCGGCTTCACCAACGGCATCGCGGTGCTGATCGCGTTGTCGCAGGTCAAGGACTTCCTGGGGCTGCGCGTGGCGCAAATGCCGGCGGACTTCTTCGGCATCCTGTCCACGGTCTGGCAGCAGCTGCACACGACCAACGGCTGGGCGCTGGGCGTGGCGCTCGCCTCGCTCGCGGTCATCGCCCTCTGGCAGCACTGGATGCCGTCGCTGGGCGCGCGCGCGCCGTTCTCGGGCAAGCTCAATACGGTGCCCGGCGCCATCGTGGCGCTGGCGCTGTCGACCATCGTCGTCGCGCTGTTCAAGCTGCCGGTGGAGACGATAGGCAGCCGCTTTGGCGGCATTCCGGGAGAGCTGCCGGCGTTTGCGCTACCCGATTTTTCATGGGAATCGGCGCGCTTCGTGCTGATGCCGGCGATCACGCTGGCGCTGCTGGGCGCGATCGAGTCGCTGCTGTGCGCGCGCGTGGCCGACGGCATCATCGGCGACCGCCACGACCCCAACCAGGAGCTGATGGCCCAGGGCATTGCCAACTTCGTCGTGCCGTTTCTGGGCGGCATGCCGGCCACCGGCACGATTGCGCGCACCGTCACCAACGTCAAGAGCGGCGCCACCAGCCCGGTGGCGGGCATGGTGCATGCGGTGGTGCTTCTGGCCGTCATCCTGGTGGCCGCGCCGCTGGCCAGCTCGATTCCGCTGGCGTGCCTGGCCGCCATCCTGCTGCACGTGGCCTGGAACATGGGCGAGTGGCGCGCCTTCGTGCACCTGCGCCGCTACCGCGGCACCTACCGCGCCACGCTGCTGGCGGTGTTCTTGCTGACCGTGGTGTTCGACCTGACGGTAGCGGTGCAGGTTGGCATTCTGGCCGCCTGCGCCACCTTCATCTACCGCATGGCCGCGCTGACGCGCGCCGAGCCGCTGGCGCTGGCCGACGCGCCGCCCGGCGTCGCCGCCTGGCGCATGTCCGGCGCGCTGTTCTTCGGCTCGGCCACCGCGCTGGAGACGGTGCAGGACGCACTGCCCGCCCCCCATGCCGGCACCGGCGCGCTGGTGCTCGACCTGGGCGGGGTGATCTACATGGACTCGACCGGCGCGGGCACGCTGCAGACCCTGCTGCAGGCCTGCCGCCAGCGCGGCCTGCAGGTGCATCTGGCGGCGCTTGCCGGCCAGCCGCTGGACATGGCGCGGCGCATCGGCCTGCTGGAGGCCGGCGGCGCCGCGCTGCACGCCGACCTGGCCGCGGCCCTGGCGGCGGCGCCAGGCGCGAAAGCCTGAACAGCGCCGGTCAGCGCCGCGCCTGCTGGTACAGCCCCATCACGCGCGGTACGTTGCGCTCCAGCTCGCGGATGCGCTCGGGGCCGCTCGGGTGGGTCGACAGAAAGCTGGCACCGCCGCTGCCCGTCACCTCGCCCATCTTGCGCCACAGCGTGACCGCGGCCTGCGGGTTGTAGCCGGCGCGCGCGGCCAGCTCCAGGCCGACCAGGTCGGCCTCGCTCTCGTCGGAGCGGCTGTACTGCAGCGACAGCAGCTGCGTGCCCAGGTTGGCCGCTGCGTTGCCCAGGTCGCCCAGGCCCAGCAGCTGCGCGCCGATCGACAGACCCAGGCTGGTCGCCTGCGTCTTGGCCAGGCGCGAGCGCGCATGCTCGCGCAGCGCGTGCGCCATTTCGTGGCCCATGATCATCGCGATCTCGTCGTCGGTCAGCTTGAGGCGGTCGAGGATGCCGGTGTAGAACGCGATCTTGCCGCCGGGCATGCAGAACGCGTTGACCTCGCTGCTGCCGATCAGGTTGACCTCCCAGCGCCACTGGCCGGCGCGGCTGTTCCACTGGCTGGTGAACGGGATCAGGCGCCGGGCGATCGCGCGCAGCTTGACCAGCTGCGCATTGTTGTCCGGTGCCAGCGCGCGCTGCGCTTTTGCCTGGGCCAGCAGCTGGTCGTACTGCTTGTCGGCGGCCTGCTCCAGCGTCTGCGCCGGCACCAGCTTGCGCAGCGCCGAGGCGCTGCCCACGTCCACCTGCGCCAGCGCCGGCAGGGGCAGCGCCAGCGCCGCCGCGACGCCCAGCACCCAGGCGCACCGGCGGCAGGAAAAAACGAAGGGGTTCAGCAAAGCGATGGTCATGGCAGCAAATGGTTCGGGTGTGATTCACCGCTCGTCACCCCGGCGAAGATTGCAGCATGCGCCGGGATGACGTGGAGCGGCGCGTCATCTGCCGCCAAGTCTACGATTGCGCCCGCAACTCCGCCCACGCCACCACCCACAGGCCGGCAATCACACCGGCCAGCCCCAGCCAGGCCAGCAGTTGCTGGGGTTCGCCGACGACGAGCACCGCCAGCACGAAGGCGGTGACCGGCTCTCCCAGCGCCAGCGTGACCCCGGTGGCCCCCGAGATGTGCCGCAGCCCGCTGGTGAACAGCAGATAGGCCAGCCCGGTGCTGACCAGCCCCAGGAACAACACCACCGCCCAGCTGCTGGCGCCCGCCTGCAGCGCGCCGCCCAGCGCCCAGGCCGCAGGCACCGAAACCAGCGCCGCGCTGCCGAACACCGCCAGATTGGTGCGCACCGTGCCCAGCACCAGCACCAGTTGTTTGTTGGCCAGCGTATACGCGGCGTAGGCCAGGCCCGCCAGCAGGCATAGCGCCACGCCGGCGGCGCTCAGGTGCAGGCCGCCGCCCTGGCCCAGCGCCATGGCCACGCCGCCGGCCACGCTGACCAGCGTGCCCAGCCACCACAGCGGCGGCGGCAGGCGCCGCGCCTGCACCGTCTGCAGCAGCCCGGCCCAGATGGGGCCGCTGCCAATGGCGATCGCCGTGCCCAGCGCCACGCCGCTTTGGCGCACGCCGGCAAAAAAGCTCAGGTTGTAGACCGCGACGCAGGCGCCGGCGAGCAACATGCGCGCCCAGGGCCAGGGGCCAGAGCGCGCCGGTGCGCCCCAGGCCAGCAGCGCAAAAAAGCCGCTGCCGATGACCAGGCGCAGCGCCCCCACCCAATAGGGCGACAGCGTGGCCGGCGCCAGGCTTTGCGCCGTGCCCGTCGTGCCCCAGAGCATCGCGGCGGCCAGCACCAGCGCAATACCGCGGGCGGAATGTCGTGCGTCGTTCATGTGGCGATGGTGCGCCCGCCGGCGCCGGTCAATTGTCGAGAAACGCGCGCAGTGCTCCCGTCACTCCCTCCCCCTCTGGGGGGCCGGGGTGGGGGCCGGCGACGTTTGTGCTGTGCAATGCCGACAGGATGCCGGCGCTCCAGCCCGCCAATGCAAGCGGCTATTAGGGCCCTAATTCAATGCGCGGCGCAAATCGCGCGCGCCCACGCCGCGCTCGCGCCTGAGCGCGTAGGCCAGCGCGCTGGCGCTGGCGTAGCCGCAGGCCAGCGCCGTGGTCTCCAGCGGCTGGCCCGCGGCCAGCAGTTGCGCGGCGCGATCCAGGCGCAGGCCGCGCAGCCAGGCCTGGGGCGTCTGGCCGATCAGCTCGACCAGCCGCGCATGAAAGCGCTGCGCGCTCAAGTGGCACAGCGCGGCCAGCCGGGCCGTGGGCCAGTCTTCGTGCAGCGCCGCCTGCACCTGCTGCGTGAGCCGCGCCAGGTCGATGCGCCGGCGCGCGAGCAGCCCGGGCGCCTGCAGCACGGCGGCCAGACGCTCCGCCACGGCCTGCGGCGCCAGCACCTGGCCACGCCAGGGCGTCGGTACGGCAAAGCGGCGCAGGCGCGCCAGGCCCACCTGGTCGGGCGCGTCGATCACCAGGATGCGGGCGCTGTGCTCGGCGCAATAGCCGTGATCCAGGCCCGCGGGAATGACGATGCCGCAGGCGCTGTCGACAAAGGCGGCGCGCCCGGCGATCTCCAGATCCATACCGCCTTCGAGCGCGTAGAAAATTTGCGCGAAGTCGTGCGCATGTGCGTGGTGCTCGCCGCCATAGCGGCGCACCGAGCATTGGGGTTCGAAGCTGCGAGGGGCTGCCATGGCGCAATGGTAGGGCGGCGGCCGTCGGGCTCGATCAGTCCAGCCCGCGCACCACGTCCATCGCCTCCTCCACGCGCTCGACCGCGTGGATGGCCAGGCCGGCGATCGGCTTCCTGGGCGCGTTGGCCTTGGGCACGACGGCGACCATGAAACCCAGCTTGGCCGCCTCCTTCAGGCGCTCCTGGCCGCGCGGCGCGGGGCGCACCTCGCCGGCCAGGCCCACCTCGCCAAAGGCGATGAAGCCCTTGGGCAGCGCCCGCGCGCGCAGGCTGCTGGTGATGGCCAGCATCACCGCCAGGTCGGCCGCGGGCTCGCTGATGCGCACGCCGCCGACGGCGTTGACGAACACGTCCTGGTCGGCGCAGGCCACGCCCGCATGGCGGTGCAGCACCGCCAGCAGCATCGCCAGGCGGTCGCGCTCCAGGCCCACCGACAGGCGCCGCGGGCTGATGCCGCCGCCGTCGACCAGCGCCTGGATCTCGACGAGCAGCGGGCGCGATCCCTCCAGCGTGACCAGCACGCACGAGCCCGGCACCGGCTCGCTGTGCTGGGAGAGGAAGATGGCGCTGGGGTTGGCCACCCCGCGCAGGCCGCGCTCGGTCATCGCGAACACGCCGATCTCGTTCACTGCGCCAAAGCGGTTCTTGATCGCGCGCACCAGGCGGAAGCTGCTGTGCGTGTCGCCCTCGAAATACAGCACGGTGTCGACCATGTGTTCGAGCACGCGCGGGCCGGCCAGCGCGCCCTCCTTGGTCACGTGGCCCACCAGCACCACGGCGATGCCGGTGGCCTTGGCCAGGCGCGTCAGGTGGGCGGCGCACTCGCGCACCTGCGCGACGCTGCCCGGCGCGCTGGTGAGCTGGTCGGAGTAAACGGTCTGGATCGAATCGATCACGACGATGGCCGGCTGCACCGCGTCGACCGTGGCGAGGATTTTCTCCAGCCCGATCTCGGCGAGCACCTGCACCTGGCTGCCCTCGATGCCAAGGCGGCGCGAGCGCAGCGCCACTTGCGCGCCGCTCTCCTCGCCGGTCACGTACAGCGTCGGCAGGCCCAGGCGCTGCAGCGCGTCGAGCGCCTGCAGCAGCAGCGTGGACTTGCCGATGCCCGGGTCGCCGCCGATCAGCACCACGCCGCCCTCGACCACGCCGCCGCCGAGCACGCGGTCGAGCTCATCCATGCCGGTGGCCGTGCGCGCCACGTCGGCCGCCTCGATCGCCGCCAGCGGCACCACCGGCTGCGCCTGCGCCAGCCCCGCGTACTGCCCGGGCACGGCCGCGCTCAGGCGGTTGCGCCCGGCCGCCGCAGGCTCGGCCAGCGCCTCGATCAGCGTGTTCCACGCGCCGCAGCCCGGGCATTTGCCCAGCCAGCGGGGGCTGGTGGCACCGCATTCGGTGCAGGTGTAGAGGGTTTTTTCCTTGGCCATCGGGCAGCGGGGGAAATCGGCGCAGCGAAGGCGCAGCAATGCAGGGGAGAGCGCAACAGGGCTGGCCTGCCCGGAGGGACTCGAACCCCCGACCTATTGCTTAGAAGGCAATTGCTCTATCCGGTTGAGCTACGGGCAGCCGCGCAACCCGCCATCATACTGCGCGCAATGGCGACGAGAGGCCCGAGGCCGGCCGGCTCAGGTGTAGAGGAATTGCAGCTGCGTGTCGGCCAGCGCGATGTGGTCGCCGTCGCTCAGCGGCACCGAGGCAAACGGGTCGATGCCCTTGCCATTGAGCGTGGGCGGGTGCGCGCCCTCGACATGGGCGAGCACGAAACCCTGGTGGCGCTTGGTGATCGACGCGACAGCCACGCCGGGCTTGCCGATGGTCGTGACCACCTTGACCAGCGCCATCTCGCGGCCGCTGGCGGCCCCGCTGACGACGCGCACCACGGCATTGCGCGTCGTGGCGACGGCCGCCGCCATGGCCTGGGCGTCGGCGCGCTGCGGCGCGGCGCCCGCGCCGGGCTGCACGAACATGGTTTTTTCGAATTCGCCCTCGCCCGGGTCGTCCAGGAAGCGGATGCGGTACTTGCCCATCTCGACGATGTCGCCGCTGCGCAGTTGCTGGCGCTGGATGATCTTGCCGTTGACGTAGGTGCCGTTGGTGCTGTTGAGGTCTTCGACTTCGACGCCGCCGTCCTGCAGGTGAAAGACGCCATGCTCGCCGCTGACCACCAGGTGGTCGATCACGATGTCGTTGTACGGGCGCCGGCCAATGGTGGTGTGCGCCTTGTTCAAGGACACCTCCTTGAGGACCACTCCGTCGATCGACACTATCAGTTTGGGCATGGCGTCACTCGTGTTTTCATGGCATGGCGTATCCGCACAGGGCGACACCCGTAGAGGTTGAGAATAAATTGGCCGTGCCCGAGAGGCGCACCAAAACGCACCCAATCAAGACGCAAAACACAGCCATGGCTCGGGCCATGGCGAGTATTTGCAACGATGAGTGGGAGTGTTTTGGCGTGCAAAGCGGGCATGGAGAATTTTCCCGACCTCTCAGGGCAGGCGCTGCAAGGGCGCCTGCAAAAGTCCATTGTCGGCGCAATCGCCGGCGGCACCAACCTGCACCAGCAGGACGCTGATATTGTCGTTGCCGCCATGGGCGTTGGCCAGGTCTACCAGGCTTTGCGCCTTGTCCTCCAGCGTCTGGCTACGAGCCAGAGCGGCTTGCAGCAGTGCGTCGCCGATCAGGTCGTGCAGGCCGTCCGAGCACAGCAGATACAGGTCGCCCGCCTGCACGGGCAGGTTCTGGCATTCCTCCTGAGCATTGTCCTGCACCCCGAGCGCCCGCGTCACCAGGTTGCGCGGGCCGTAGTACTGCGCTTCCTCGGCGCTGAGCCAGCCCGCGTCGATCTGCTCCTGCAGCCAGGAATGGTCGCGCGTGAGCTGCTGCAGGCTGCCCGCGCGCAGGCGGTAGCAGCGCGAGTCGCCGACGTGGCACAGCACCAGCGTGCCGGCGCCAAACACTGCGGCCACCAGCGTCGTTCCCATGCCGGCGCATTGCGCGTCGCTGCCGGCGTGCCGCACGATGGCCTGGTTTGCCGCGCGCACCGCGGCGGCCAGCGCCTGCTGTACCTGCTCGGCGCTGCTGCCCGGGTGCTGGCGCAGCCAGCGCAGCATGTCGCTGCCAATGCCGTCGACGGCCAGCGCCGCCGCCACCTCGCCGGCGTTGTAGCCTCCCATGCCGTCGGCCAGCACGGCAAGGCCGGTACCGGCGTGCCAGGCCATCGCGTCTTCGTTGTTGTTGCGCACCCGTCCGGTATCGGAGACGCCCGCGCAGTGCAGAACGAGACAGGGCAGAGATTTCATCGGGTGGATCAGCACAAACTGCCTGAAGCGAGCGGACAAGTGAGCGGGAGGATGCAGAAAAAAGCAGCGTGCATCATAGAAGAAGCGTGCAAACCGCCAATGGCTCGATCTGCCCCCTGGAATGAAAAAACGCCAGTGGATCGCTCCACTGGCGTCGTGCATCAAGTGCCGCGTTTACAGCAGGCCCTTGAGCAGGCGACCCATCTCCGATGGGTTGCGCGTGATGGTGAAGCCGCACTCTTCCATGATGGCGAGCTTGGCGTCGGCCGTGTCGGCGCCGCCCGAGATCAGCGCGCCGGCGTGGCCCATGCGCTTGCCGGGAGGCGCGGTGACGCCGGCGATGAAGCCGACGATGGGCTTCTTCATGTTGTCCTTGCACCAGCGCGCGGCCTCGGCCTCATCGGGGCCGCCGATCTCACCGATCATGATCACGGCGTCGGTGTCGGGATCGTCGTTGAAGGCGCGCATCACGTCGATGTGCTTGAGGCCGTTGATCGGGTCTCCGCCGATGCCCACGGCCGACGACTGGCCGATGCCCAGCTCGGTCAGCTGCGCGACGGCTTCATAGGTCAGCGTGCCCGAGCGCGAAACCACGCCGATGCGGCCCTTCTTGTGGATATGGCCGGGCATGATGCCGATCTTGATCTCGTCGGGCGTGATCAGGCCGGGGCAGTTGGGGCCGAGCAGCAGCGTGCGCTTGCCGCCGGCAGCTTCCTTGGCCTTCATCTTGTTGCGCACTTCCAGCATGTCGCGCACCGGGATGCCCTCGGTGATGCAGATCGCCAGATCCAGGTCGGCCTCGACGGCTTCCCAGATGGCGGCGGCTGCGCCTGCCGGCGGCACGTAGATCACGCTGACCGTGGCGCCGGTCTGCTGCGCGGCTTCCTTGACGGTGCCGTAGATCGGGATGTTGAAAATCTTCTCGCCGGCCTTCTTGGGGTTCACGCCCGCGACGAAGCAGTTTTTGCCGTTGGCGTATTCCTGGCACTTCTCGGTGTGGAACTGGCCAGTCTTGCCAGTGATGCCCTGGGTGATGACTTTGGTGTCTTTGTTGATGTAAATCGACATGGGTTCTCTCCGGGGCTTAACGGACGGCTTCGACGATCTTGGTGGCCGCTTCGGCCATGGTGTCGGCGCTGATGATGGGCAGGCCCGACTCGGCCAGCATCTTCTTGCCCAGCTCTTCGTTCGTGCCCTTCATGCGCACGACCAGCGGCACTTGCAGGTTGACGGCCTTGCAGGCCGTGATGACGCCAGTGGCGATGGTGTCGCACTTCATGATGCCGCCGAAGATGTTGACCAGGATGCCCTTGACCTTGGGGTTCTTGAGCATGATCTTGAAGGCTTCGGTGACCTTCTCGGGGGTGGCGCCGCCGCCCACGTCCAGGAAGTTGGCCGGCTCGCCGCCAAACAGCTTGATGGTGTCCATGGTGGCCATGGCCAGGCCGGCGCCGTTGACCAGGCAGCCGATGTTGCCGTCCAGCGAGATGTAGGCAAGGTCGAACTTGCTGGCCTCGACCTCGGCCGGGTCTTCCTCGTCCAGGTCGCGCAGCGCGACGATGTCGGGGTGGCGGAACAGCGCGTTGGAGTCGAAGTTGAACTTCGCGTCCAGCGCCATCAGATTGCCCTTGGAGTCGCAGTTGAGCGGGTTGATCTCGACCAGCGACGCGTCGGTGTCCATGTAGCACTTGTAGAGCTTGGCGAACAGGTCGACGGCCTGGTCGACCGAGGCGCCGGTCAGGCCGATGGCGGCTGCCACCTTCTTGCTCTGCTCGGCGGTGATGCCGGTGAGCGGGTCGATCATCTCGGTGATGATCTTCTCGGGCGTGCTGTGCGCCACTTCCTCGATGTCCATGCCGCCCTCGGACGAGGCGATCAGCGCGACCTTCTGCGTGGCGCGGTCGGTGACCAGCGAGATGTAGAGCTCATTCTTGATGTCGGCGCCGTCCTCGATGTACAGGCGGCGCACCTTCTGGCCCTCGGGCCCGGTCTGGTGCGTGACCAGCTGCATGCCGAGGATCTGGCCTGCCAGGGCCTTCACGTCGTCGATGGTCTTGGCGACCTTGACGCCGCCGCCCTTGCCGCGGCCGCCGGCGTGGATCTGCGCCTTCACGACCCACACGGGGCCGCCGAGTTTCTGGGCCGCTTCCACGGCTTCCTGCACCGTGAACGCGGGAATGCCGCGGGGAACGGGCACGCCAAAGCTGCGCAAGATTTCCTTGCCTTGGTATTCGTGAATCTTCATGAGGTCTCTCTCAGGGAAGGATGGTATTTTTGGGGCCCGTTCAGCCGGCGGGCGGTCGCAATGGCCGCAGTCGGGGGACGAGACAGCGGCTAACTGTATCATGCTGCGTCGCACCATTGCAGCGCATCCTACTTACTCCATCTTGACGATGCAGCCCGCGCGCTGCACCGCACCAGCCCCAGGAGAACACCCCATGCCCAAGGTTTTCATCGACGGCGAGGCCGGCACCACCGGCCTGCAAATCCGCGAACGGCTGCAAGCCATGGCCGGCGTGGAGCTGGTCAGCATCGACCCGGCGCTGCGCAAGGACGCGGCGGCCAAGCGCCGGCTGATCGAGGGCGTGGACCTGGTCGTGTTGTGCCTGCACGACGACGCGGCGCGGGACAGCGTGGCGATGATCGACGCGATCACCGCCGAGACCGGCCGCACGATCAAGGTCATCGACGCCTCGACCGCCCACCGCACGGCCGACGGCTGGGTGTTCGGCTTTCCCGAGCTCGCGCCCGGCCAGCGGGATGCGGTGCGCCAGGCCACCCGCGTGGCCAACCCCGGCTGCTACGCCACCGGCGCCATCGCGCTCTTGCGCCCGCTGGTGGATGCGGGGCTGATCCCTCAGGATTACCCGCTGGCCCTGCCCTCGGTCAGCGGCTACTCGGGCGGCGGGCGCACGATGATCGAGGCCTACGAGAGCGGCCAGGCCGCGCCCTACGAGCTGTACGCGCTGGCGCTGTCACACAAGCACCTGCCCGAGATCATGAAGTACACCGGCCTCAAGCGCCGGCCCATCTTCGTGCCGGCGGTGGGCAACTTCCGCCAGGGCATGCTGGTGGAACTGCCGCTGCACCTGGACCTGCTGCCCGGCCAGCCGCGCGTAGCCGACCTGCACGCGGTGCTGCAGGCGCACTACGCGCGCACCGACACACCGCAGCACTGGGTCAAGGTGATGCCGGCCACCGAGGACGGCAAGCTCGACGCCCAGGCGCTCAACGACACCAACCACCTGGAGCTGCGCGTGTACGGCAACGACGCCTACCACCACGCGGTGCTGGTGGCGCGCCTGGACAACCTGGGCAAGGGCGCCAGCGGCGCGGCGGTGCAGAACCTGCAGCTGATGCTGGGGCTGAGCGACTGAGCATCCGCCACCGCCCGCACTCCATCCACACCCCTGCCGCTCCTGCCCGCGCCCGCGCGCAGGAGCCCGTGCGCCGTGACCCAGCCGCCCCCTGAACACACACTCCCCGCCCCGGACGGCGCCGCCTACCTGGGCGCGCAGCTGCATGCGCAGCGCATCGCGATCCGCGGCGCGCGCACGCACAACCTCAAGAACATCGACCTGGACATTCCGCGCAACCGGCTGGTCGTGGTCACCGGGCTGTCGGGCTCGGGCAAGTCGTCGCTGGCGTTCGACACGCTGTACGCGGAAGGGCAGCGGCGCTACGTCGAGAGCCTGTCGAGCTACGCGCGTCAGTTTCTTGGGCGCCTCGACAAGCCCGACGTCGACCTGATCGAAGGCCTGTCGCCAGCGATCGCCATCGAGCAGAAAGCGACCAGCCACAATCCGCGCTCCACGGTCGGCACGGTCACCGAGATCCACGACTACCTGCGCCTGCTGTGGGCGCGCGCCGGAACGCCCTGGTGCCCCGAGCACCACCTGCCGCTGCAGGCGCAGACCGTCAGCCAGATGGTCGACGCGCTGCTGGCGCTGCCCGAGGGCACGCGGCTGATGCTGCTGGCGCCGCTGGCACGCCAGAAAAAGGGCGAGTTCACCGAGCAATTCGCGCAGATGCAGGCGCTGGGCTATGTGCGCTTTCGCGTCGACGGGAAGATCTACGAGCACGAGCAGCTGCCGGCGCTGAAGAAAACCGAGAAGCACGACATCGACGTGGTGATCGACCGCGTGCGCATCCGCGCCGACCTGGCCCAGCGCCTGGCCGAGAGCGTCGAGGCCGTGCTGCGCGTGGGCGGCGCCGAGGGCGCGGGCCGCGTGCTCGCCGTCGAGATGGACGGCGGCGCCGAGCACCTGTTCAGCAGCCGCTTTGCCTGCCCGCTGTGCAACTACGCGCTGGCCGAGCTGGAGCCGCGGCTGTTCTCGTTCAACTCGCCCAGCGGCGCCTGCCCGGGTTGCGACGGCCTGGGCCACCAGGAGGTGTTCGACGCGGCGCGCGTCGTCGCCTTTCCGTCGCTCAGCCTTGCCGCCGGCGCGATCAAGGGCTGGGACAAACGCAACGCGCTGTATTTCTCGATGCTGCAAAGCCTGGCGGCGCACTACGTCTTCGACGTCGAAACCCCGTTCGAGCAGTTGCCCGACGCGGTGCGGCAGGTGGTGCTGGGCGGCTCGGGCGACGAAGCGATCGCGTTCCAGTATTCACTGGGCGACGCGCAAGGCGCGCCGGTAACCAAGGAGCACCCGTTCGAGGGCATCCTGCCCAACATGGCGCGGCGCTGGCGCGAGACCGACTCCAACGTCGTGCGCGAGGAGCTGGCGCGCTACCGCGTCAGCCAGCCGTGCAGCGAATGCGGCGGCGCGCGCCTGCGCCTTGAGGCGCGCCATGTGCGCGTCGGCGAGGGCGAGGCCGCGCGCGCCATCCACGAGGTCAGCCAGATGACGCTGTCCGGCGCCCAGCACTGGTTCGACACGCTGCAGCTGAGCGGCGCCAAGGCCGAGATTGCCGACAAGGTGGTGCGCGAGATCGCCAGCCGCCTGCGCTTTCTGAACGACGTCGGCCTGTCCTACCTCAGCCTTGCGCGCAGCGCCGACACGCTCAGCGGCGGCGAGGCACAGCGCATCCGCCTGGCCAGCCAGATCGGCTCGGGCCTCACGGGCGTGATGTACGTGCTCGACGAACCCAGCATCGGCCTGCACCAAAGAGACAACGACCGCCTGATCGCCACGCTCACGCGGCTGCGCGACCTGGGCAACAGCGTCATCGTCGTCGAGCACGACGAGGACATGATCCGCGCCGCCGACCACTGCATCGACATGGGCCCGGGCGCAGGCGTGCATGGCGGCGAGGTCATGGCCGAAGGCGACTGGCAGGCGCTGGCGGCCAACGCCCGGTCGCTCACCGGCCAGTATCTGTCGGGCGCGCGCAGCATCGCGGTGCCACTCCAGCGCACGCCGTGGCTGCCCGAGCGCGCCGATGCCGGCGCTGCCGCACCGCGCAAGGCCGCCGCCTCCGGCTTTCCGCAGCCGCGCAAGACCGCCGCGGCTCCTGCGCCCGCGCCCGGCGCGCTGCAAAAGGTCAGCATCATCGGCGCCAGCGGCAACAACCTGAAGAGCGTCAGCGTCGACATCCCCGTCGGGCTGCTGACCTGCGTGAGCGGCGTGTCGGGTTCGGGCAAGTCCACGCTGGTCAACGATACGGTGCACCGCGCGGCGGCGCGCACCATCCACCGCGCGCACGACGAGGCGGCGGCGCACGAGGCAATCACCGGGCTGGAGCATTTCGACAAGGTCATCAACGTCGACCAGTCGCCCATCGGCCGCACGCCGCGCAGCAACCCGGCCACCTACACCGGACTCTTCACGCCGATCCGCGAGCTGATGGCCGAGACCACCACCGCGCGCGAGCGCGGCTACGGGCCGGGGCGCTTCTCGTTCAACGTCTCGCAGGCCAGCGGCGGCGGACGCTGCGAGGCCTGCCAGGGCGACGGCGTGGTGAAGGTGGAGATGCACTTCCTGCCCGACGTCTACGTGCCCTGCGACGTCTGCCACGGCCAGCGCTACAACCGCGAGACGCTGCAGGTGCAGTGGAAGGGCAAGAACATCGCGCAGATTCTGGAGATGACCGTGGAAGACGCCCACGCCTTCTTCAAGGACATGCCGGCGATTGCCCGCAAGCTGCAGACGCTGCTGCAGGTGGGCCTGTCCTACATCCGCCTGGGCCAGAGCGCGACCACGCTGTCGGGCGGCGAGGCCCAGCGCGTGAAGCTGGCGCAGGAACTGAGCCGCCGCGACACCGGCCGCACGCTCTACATCCTGGACGAGCCGACGACCGGCCTGCACTTTGCCGACATCGACCTGCTGCTGCAGGTGCTGCTGCAGCTGCGGGATGCCGGCAACACCATCGTCGTGATCGAGCACAACCTGGACGTGCTGAAAACCGCCGACTGGATCATCGACATGGGCCCCGAGGGCGGCGCAGGCGGCGGCCAGGTGGTGGCACAGGGCACGCCTGAGCAGGTGGCCGACTGCGCGGCCAGCCACACTGGGCAATACCTCAAGCGCGTGCTGGACCGCTGAGCGCAGCCGCGCGCCGCCGTCCCCGTCATACCGGCGAAGGCCGGAATGACGGAAGGGAAGTTTCGAGGCCCTTTGGCGCTTATTGCAAAGCCGGCACACCCCGGGCCTGCTGCAGGCGAAACACCGCCACGCCCTGCACCAGCTCCTGCGCCTGGCCGCTCAGGCTGGCTGCTGCGGCGGCCATCTCCTCGACCAGCGCGGCGTTTTGCTGCGTGGTCTGGTCCATCTGCGTCACCGCCTCGCCGACCTGGGCCACGCCCTGGCTCTGCTCGCGGCTGGCGGCGCTGATCTCGCCCATGATGTCGGTGACGCGGCGCACCGCGGCCACCACCTCCTGCATGGTGCTGCCGGCGCGCTCGACCAGCGCGTTGCCCGCGTCCACGCTGCGCACGCTCTCGCCGATCAAGGCCTTGATCTCGCTGGCCGACTGCGCGCTGCGCTGCGCCAGCTGGCGCACCTCGCCGGCGACGACCGCAAAGCCGCGCCCGGCCTCGCCGGCGCGGGCGGCTTCGACGGCCGCGTTGAGCGCCAGGATGTTGGTCTGAAAGGCGATCGAGTCGATCACGCCGATGATGTCGGCAATGCGCCCCGACGAGGCGTGGATGCCCGCCATGGTCTGCACCACCTGCGCCACCACCTCGCCGCCCTGCTGCGCCACGCTGCTGGCGTTGCCGGCCAACTCGGTGGCCTGGGCTGCGCTGTCGGCGTTCTGGCGCACGGTGGCGGTCATCTGCTCCATCGCAGCGGCGGTTTCTTCGAGCGCGCTGGCCTGGCTTTCGGTGCGCGCCGACAGATCCTGGTTGCCCTGGGCGATCTGGGCGCTGGCGGTGGCCACGCCGTCGGCGTTGCTGCGCACGCGCGCCACCACGCCGGTGAGCTGGCGGCGCATCTGCACCAGGGCCTCCATCAGCCGCCCCACCTCGTCACTGCCATGGACGATGTCGCCGCCGGACAGGTCGCCCGCGGCCACTGCGTGCGCCAGCTCGATGGCCTGGCCCAGCGGGCGGGTGATCGAGCGCACGAAGACCAGCATCAGCCAGCCGCCCAGCGCCACCAGGGCCAGCAAAAACAGCCCTTCGGTCAACAACAGGCCGCGCAGCTGCGACTGGCGCGCCTGCAGCGCCGCGTCCATGCGCTGCAGCGCCTGGGCATTCAGCGCGTACAGCGCGTCGATGGTGCGCGTAAAGGTGTCGTAATACGACGGCGCCGCCAGCATCAGCACGCTGGCGTCAATCAGTTCCTTGCGCGCCAGCGCCAGGGCCTCACCGGCCTCGGCGTGCGCCTTGCGTACCGCGGCCTGCAGCGCGTCACGGTCGCCGGCGTCGCCCTGCATGGCGCGCTCGTACTGGCCGAAGGCCTCACCCATCAGCTCGTCGATGCGCTGGCCCAGCGCGGCCAGCTCGCCGGCGCCGCGCACCGGCAGCTCGCCCTGCGCCAGGTAGCCGGTGCCACGCGCGCGCATCTGGCCCAGTTTTTCGCCCAGCACCGGCGTGCTCACCAGCGCCGCCTGGATCAGTGCATGCGTGTGCGCCTGGGGCTCGAGCTGCAGGCCATAGTCGTGCAGCAGCTCGCCCGACAGCGCCATCAACTCGGCAATCAGCGCGGTGTGCTCGGCGGTGCTCTGGTCGTGGCGCAGCGTACGGCCGGACACGCCCGCCTCCAGCTGCTGCCAGGACTGGCGCGCGCGCGTCCATTGCGCGCGGCGCTCGGGCGCCACGCCGGCCGCATCAAACGCCGCCTCGGCGCCTGCCGCCAGCTGCGTCAGCTGGTCGCGCACCGCCTCGCGGCGCTCAGCCATGCGCGCGTCGCCGCCCAGCATGCCGGCGGCCAGGCCGCGGTGCTGCTGCACACGCTGCACCAGCTGGCTGAGCGCAATCATGGGCGCCGCGCCCTGGGCCTCGCGCTGGGCGATGCGGATGTCGTGCAGCGACTCGCGTACGAACATCCAGGTGGGCAAGGCACTCATCAGCACACCGACCAGCGCCAGGATGAGGAATTTGTGCAGCAGAGGCAGGCGTGAGAGCAGCGGCATGGCGTGTTTCAGACAAAAAGCGGCAAATACGGCAACGCCGCGAAGCGCACGCCCCGCGGCCCCGGCCTCAAATGTATCTGAAAGCTACAGCGCTCACGCCCGGATCCTGGTCGCGATCCCGGTTTATTTCAGCCGTTCACAGCGGCCTTCGTCGCGCAAAACGCACGACGGTGACGCCGGCGCGCGCCTGGCGCGTGCTGGGCATGACGAGCACGCAGTCGTCGTAGGGCGTGGTGACCGGCTCGCCGTCGTTGTCGCCGATCACGGTGCCGGCGCGGGCGATCACCTCCAGGCCGGTGAAGGGCTCGGTGAAGGCAAAGCGCTCGCTTTTCGCCACCACCGGGCCGGTAACCTCCAGCGCCCACTGGCGCGGCGCATCCATCTGGCGCCAGCCGGGCAGCGCATCCGGGGCCAGCGTGCCGGCCGCCTGCAGGAAGCGCACGCACTGGTCGCGCGCCACGCCGCGGCTGGCCGGGTCGCCGTGAAAGCCGCATTCCACCAACAGCGAGCGACTGTCGCCGGCCTCGGCGTCGGGCAGGCCGAAGCGCCCGTAGTCGCGCAGCCGCGTGCCATCCTGGTGGCCGGCGTCGATGACGATGTGCTCGGGCGCGCCCATTGCGCGGGCCAGTTGCAGGTTGCGGGGCTGCATGCCGGTCAGCAGCAGCGGCGCGCCGGGCTCGTGCATCGAGTGCAGGTCGAGCAGCCAGTCGGCCGCCTGCGCAAAGGGCCGCAGCGCGGCGCAGCGGCGGCGCTCCAGCGTGTCGGCAGCGTCGATGCGCGCGTCCTGCCACTGGCGGTTCATGTCCTGGTCGACGAAGCGCGAAGCGTCGTGGTTTCCGGGGTCGAACTGGTCGAACGCCGCCAGGTTGCACAACGCCAGCGTCAGCTGTCCGGCCATCGGGCGTACGCCGGCGTCGAGCAGATCCTTGAGCGCCCAGGCGCCGCACAGCTCGTTGCCGTGGATGAGCGCGCTGATCATCACGCGCCGCCCGGGGCGGCCCGAATCGAAGTGCCAGACGCCTTCGACGCCGGTGTTGCCGGCGCGCCAGGCGCCCAGGTCGGGCGCGCCCAGATCAAAACGCAAGGCGGTGCTCATTCGTCGATCTTTGCGAACTTGACGACCTGGACGTACTTGGCCACTTCGTCCTTCCAGAACTGCGCCAGGTCGGCGTCGGGCGCGGCAATGGAAGAACCTGCGGCGGTCATCTTCTGGCGGAAGTCGGGCGACTGCAGCGTCTCGTTCAGCGCCTTTTTCAGCTTGCTGACGATGGCAGGCGGCAGCTGCGCCGGGCCGGCCAGCGCAAACCAGCTCTCGATGTCGACCTTGCTGAACTGCGCCAGTTCGGCCAGTGCCGGAATGTCGGGCGTGGCGGACGCCCGTTTGGCCGCCGTCGTACCCAGCGCGACCACCTTGCCGGCCTTGATGTGCGGCAGGCCGCTGGAGAGCACGAAGACGCCGAACTCCAGGTTGTTGCCGATCAGGTCGTTGGTCAGCGGGCCGACGCCGCGGTACGGGATGTGCGTCATGAACAGGCCGCCCTGCTCCTTGACCATCTCGCCGGCGAGATGCAGCGCGGTGCCGACGCCCGAGCTGCCGTAGCTGAACTTGCCCGGGCTGGCCTTGACGCGCTCGATGAAGTCCTGCGCGTTCTTCACGCCGGTCGAGGTGGACGCGACCAGCACCAGCGGCTGCGCGCCGATCAGGCCGATCGGCGTGAACTGCTCGGGGCTGTACTTGACGGTGCGCGGCGTGACCTGCTTGGCAATCGCCAGCTCGTTGCTGGAGCCGACCAGCAGCGTGTAGCCGTCGGGCGCGGCGTTGGCCACCTTCTGCGCGGCAATCGTGCCGCCGGCACCGCCCAGGTTCTCGACCACCACGGTCTGGCCCAGGCGGTTGCCCAGCTCGGTGGCCACAAGCCGGCCGGTCAGGTCGGTGCTGCCGCCCGGCGGGTAGCCGACGACGATGGTGATGGGCTTGCTCGGCCAGTCCTGGGCCGCGGCCGGCAGCGCGGCGGCCAGCGCCAGGCAGGTGCCCAGCAACAGCGGCGCCGCAAGTGCGCGGCGCGTCAGGCGGAAGGTGGGGCGCATCGGTGTCTCCTTGTATGTTTGTGCGCCGATTGTGCGAAGTGTCCCTGGGTGCGTGCGTGCCGAATCGGCACCGCGACCTGCCAAATCGAGCCGACAGGAATCAGCGCGGCTGCGCCGCAACCGCGCTCCACAGGCGCTCGGCCAGCGGCGCCAGGCGCCGCTTGGGGCGGTACAGGCGCACGTCGAAGCCCACGTCCAGGCAGGCGTCGCCAGCCAGCGCCAGGCGGGCGGCCGCGCAGTCGGCCTGCACCATCGACCAGGGCAGCCAGCACACGCCCAGGCCCTGGTGCACATACTCATAGCTCGCGTCGGGCGAGTCGCACTCCAGCAGCGTGCGCAGCGCGGGCGCCGCCGGGTGCTGGGCCAGGTGGTCTTCGAGCAGGCGGCCCAGCGCCAGCGTGCGCGCATAGGCCACATGCGGCACGGGCGCCGTCGCGCTCAGGCGAAACAGCGGCGCGCCGTCGGCCGTGGCACGCGCCACGGCCACCAACCGGTCGCGCGCCAGCGTCAGGTGCTGGAACTGGCGCCCGTCCAGCGGCACGACCAGCGCCTGGTGGTGGTACAGCAGCGCAAAGTCGGCACCGCCTGCGCGCAGCAGGTCGACGGTCTCGGCCAGCGACCCGGTGCGCACGCGCAGCGTGCCCAGCGGCCCCAGCAGCGGGCGCCACGGCAGCAGCCATTGCGCGACCAGGGTTCGTGCCAACGTGCGGCCGGTGGCCAGCGTCACGCTGTGCGCGCCGCGCCCGGCAATCGCCTGCAGCTCGTCGTGCGTCAGCGCCAGATGGCGCACCAGGTGCTCGGCGCTCTCCAGCAGCGCCTGGCCGGCCGGCGTCAGGCGCAGCGGCGTGCTGCCGGGCTCGACCAGCGGCGTTTGCGCCCAGGCCTGCAGCGCGCGGATGCGCCGCCCGAATGCGGGGTGGGTGACGTGGCGGCTCTCGGCCGCGCGGGTAAAGCTGCGCTCGCGCGCCAGCGCGATGAAGTCCTCCAGCCACTTGAACTGCATGGCCGGCGGACGGTGCGTCAACGCGCCGCGTTGAGCGTGTCGCGCGTGGCCAGCGCCGCGGCGCGCGCAGCCTGGGCAAAATCCTCGCCGGCCGAGGCGTAGAGGATGGCGCGCGAGGAGTTGACGATGATGGGCCCGCGCTCGGTCAGGCCGGCGCGCACCGTGGCGGCCGCGTCGCCGCCCTGCGCGCCCACGCCGGGAATGAGCAACGGCAGCGTGGGCGCCAGCGCACGCACGCGGGCGATCTCGTCCGGATACGTGGCGCCGACGACCAGGCCGAGCTGGCCGTTCTTGTTCCACGGCCCCTGGGCCAGGCGCGCGATGTGCTCGTACAGCAGCGGCTGGCCCTCGACGCTGGCCAGGCGCTGGCTCTGGAAATCGTCGCCGCCAGGATTGGAGGTGCGGCACAGCAAAAAGGCGCCCTTGCCGGGGTAGCGCAGATAGGGCTCGACCGAGTCCCAGCCCATGAAAGGCGAAAGCGTCACCGCGTCGGCGCCATAGCGTTCGAAGGCCTCGCGCGCGTACTGCTCGGCAGTGCTTCCAATGTCGCCGCGCTTGGCGTCCAGGATGACCGGCACGTGCGGCGCGTGCGTGCGGATGTGCTGCAACAGGCGTTCGAGCTGGTCTTCGGCGCCCTGCGCGGCAAAGTAGGCGATCTGCGGCTTGAACGCGCACGCCAGGTCGGCCGTCGCGTCGACGATGGCGGCGCAGAAGTCATACAGCGCGCTGGGGCGCTCCTGCAGCATCTTGGGCAGGCGGGTCGGCTCGGGGTCCAGCCCCACGCACAGCAGCGAGTCGTTGCGCGCCGAAGCCTGGCGCAGCATGTCTAGAAAAGTCATGGGCCGATTCTAGGGGCCGCGAGCCGCAGGGCGACGATCGCGCACAATCGGCGCCCATGCCCACCTTCTCCCGCCGCCAGCTCGTCGTGCTGGTGCTGCTCACGCTGATCTGGGGCCTGAACTGGCCCATCATGAAATTCGGCGTGGCCGACCTGCCACCACTTACCTTTCGCACGATTTCGTTCTGGATCGCGCTGCCCATCCTGGTGCAGGTGCTGCGCGCACAGGGCGTGGGCTTTGCCGTGCCGCGCAGCTTCTGGCCGCGCCTGCTGGTGTTGACGCTGACCAACATGGTCGCCTGGCACGCGCTGATGATCGTCGCCATCCCGATGCTGTCGAGCGGGCGCGCGGCCATCCTGGGCTACACCATGCCGATCTTCTCGGCCGTCATCGGCAGCTTCTTCTATGGCGACCGGCTGTCCGCGCGCGCCTGGGGCGGCGTGGCGGCCGCGGCCATCGGCGTGGTGCTGCTGCTGTGGAACGAGATGCAGCTGCTGGGCGGCAGCACGCTGGGCGTGGCGCTGATGCTGGCGTCGGCCGCCGCCTGGGCGCTGGGCGTGCAGCAGTTGCGCCGCTCGCAGGTGCCGGTGGCGCTGCTGACGCTGTCGTTCTGGATGGTGGCGCTGACCTGCGTTGCGATGACGATGCTGGCCGTCGTGTTGGAGCACCGGCACTGGCACTGGCCCGGCGCCGGCACCTGGGGCGCGATTGCCTACAACGGCGTGCTGGTGCTGGGTTTTGCGCAAGTCGCCTGGTTCTACCTGGCGCGCACGCTGCCGCCGGTGGCGTCCACGCTCAGCGTGATGATGATTCCGGTGATCGGCGTGTTCACCGGTGCCTGGTGGCTGGGCGAGGTGCTGCGCTGGCAGGACTGGAGCGCGGTCGGCCTGATGGTGCTGGCGATCGTCTCGGTGCTGTGGCCGCCCAGGCGCTGAGCGCCGCAGCGGACCGCAGCACAGCGCTCACCCACGGGCGCGCTTTTCCAGGATTTCGAACGCGGGCAAGGTCTTGCCTTCGAGCACCTCCAGGAAGGCGCCGCCGCCCGTGGAGATATAGCCCACGTCTTTCTCGATGCCGTACTTGGCGATCGCGGCCAGCGTGTCGCCGCCGCCGGCAATGCTGAACGCGCTGGACTCGGCAATCGCCCGGGCAATCGCCTGGGTGCCGCCGGCGAACTGGTCGAACTCGAACACGCCGACCGGGCCGTTCCAGACGATGGTGCCCGCGGCCTTGAGCTGCGCAGCCAGCCTGGCGGCGGTCTCGGGGCCGATGTCCAGGATCATGTCGTCGTCTGCCACGTCGGCGGCCTTCTTGACGGTAGCGGGCGCGTCGGCGGCAAAGGCCTTGGCGGTGACCACGTCGGTAGGAATCGGCACCTCGGCGCCGCGCGCGGCCATCGCGGCAATCACCGCCTTGGCCTCGCCCACCAGGTCGGGCTCGGCCAGGCTCTTGCCTACGGCTAAGCCCGCGGCCAGCAAAAAGGTATTGGCGATGCCGCCGCCGACGACCAGGCCGTCGACGTTCCTGGCCAGGCTTTGCAGAATGGTCAGCTTGGTCGATACCTTGGAGCCGGCGACGATGGCCACCAGTGGGCGCTTCGGGTTGGCCAGCGCCTTGGTGATGGCGTCGATCTCGGCCGCCAGCAGCGGGCCGGCGCTGGCAGTTTTGGCGTATTCGGCGATGCCGTAGGTCGTGCCCTCGGCGCGGTGGGCGGTGCCGAAGGCGTCGTTGACGTAGATGTCGCACAGGCTGGCCATCTTCTGCGCCAGCTCGGCATCGTTCTTCTTCTCGCCCTTGTTGACGCGGCAGTTCTCCAGCAGCACGACCTGGCCGGGCTGCACGCTCACGCCGCCGACCCAGTTGGCGACCAGCGGTACACCGTTCTCGTAGGGGTGGCCCAGCAGCTCGCCCAGGCGCTGCGCCACGGGGGCGAGCGAGTCCTCGGGCTTGAACTCGCCCTCGGTCGGACGGCCCAGGTGGCTGGTGACCATGACGGCGGCGCCCGCATCGAGCGCCATCTGGATGCAGGGCACCGAGGCGCGGATGCGCGTGTCCTCGGTGATGCGGCCGGCGTCATCCAGCGGCACGTTCAGGTCGGCACGGATGAAAACACGCTGGCCGCGGGCCTTGCCCTGGGCGCACAGGTCGGAGAAGCGAATGATTTGCATGGAAATAGGGGGAGAAGTCACGAAGTCGCGGCGATTGTAGGGGGTTGCTGCGCTGCACAACCCGCAGGGCGCCGGCAGCTCCTGCGCTACCAGCCCAGGCCGATGTGCAGCGGCAGATAGACCACCATGCCGGCGACGATGGTGCCCAGAATGGAGCGGCGCCAGAAGTAAAAGCCCATCGCGGCCAGCAGCGCCGGCAGGCGCGCGTCGGCCAGCGTGGCCAGCAGCTCGCCCTGCTGCATGAACAGCTCGGGCGCTATGACGGCGGCCAGCGCCGCCAGCGGCGCGTACTTGAGACCGCGGCGCAGCCAGTCGGGCAGTGGCAGCTCGCGCTCGGGCAGCATGAAGAAGGCGCGCGTGATGAAGGTGATCACCGTCAGGCCTGCAATCGCCAGCAGCGTGTCGGCCAGCGTCATGGCGTCTCCTCCGGCTGCTGGCGCAGCTGGGCGCGGCGCAGCGCGCGCTCGGCTGCCTCGGCGGCAAGGCCGGCGGTGACCGCCGCGGCAATCGCCACCAGGATGTTGAGCTTGAGCGGCAGCGCATAAGCGGCGATCGCCGCGCTGCACGCGACCACCGTGGCCAGCCAGCTGGCGCGGTCGTTGAGCATGGACAGCAGCACGCCCAGCAACGCCAGCACGCCGGCAAAACCCAGGCCCCAGGACAGCGGTATCGCCTCGGCCAGCACGATGCCGAAGATCGACGGAATCTGCCAGGCCAGCCAGTTGAGCGACGCGGCGCCCCAGAAATAGGCCAGTTGCCCCGGCGCGGGCTGCGGCTCGGGAAAGCGCTGCATGAAGCCTACGAAGATCACGTCGCCGCTGAAATAGCCCAGCACGATGCGCTGGCGCCGCGGCAGGTGGGCAAAGTAGCTGCGCCACATGCTGCTGAAGATGACGAAGCGCAGGTTCACGCACGAGGCGGTGAGCCAGACCACCCACAGCGGCGCGCCGACGGCCATCAGCGGCAGCACCGACAGCTGGGCGCTGCCGGCATACACCAGCAGCGACATGACGATGGCCAGCGGCGCCGACAGCCCGATCTTGACCATGGCGACGCCGGTGACCAGGCCCCAGGCGGCAATGCCCAGGCCGGTGCCCACCATGTCCTGGGCGCCCAGGCGAAAAAACGGGTCGTCCATCAGGCTGCGCAGCTGCTCGCGCTTGGCAGCCCAGCGGCTCATGGCGTGCGCCCCTGCAGCCGCTGGCCGGGCGCCAGCGCAAAGCCGTGCAGAAAGTCGCCCGCCGCCAGGCGCTTGCCACCGGCGCGCTGCAAGCGGGTGAGCGTGAGTGCCGTGCCCTCGCCGCAGGCCACGGTGATGCCGGTGGCGCCTGCCGCCAGCACCTGGCCGGGTGCGGCGTCGGCGGGCGCCGGCGCATCGGCCACGGCGCAGCCCCAGACCTTGATGGCAGCGTCAGCCAGCGCGGTGGCAGCGCCGGGAAAGGGGTCGAAGGCGCGCACCTGGCGCGCAATCGTGGCGGCCGGCAGCGTCCAGTCGATCCTGCTCTCGGCCTTGTCGATCTTGTGCGCGTAGGTCACCCCTTGCTGCGGCTGGGGCGTGGCCGCCAGCGGCTCCTGTTGCGCTTGGCGCAGCACGTCGACGACGAGCCGCCCGCCGATGGCGGCCAGCCGGTCGTGCAGCGTGGCGGTCGTGTCGTCCTCGGTGATCGCGGTCGTCTCCACACGCAGCATCGCGCCAGTATCAAGCCCTGCGTCCATCTGCATGATGGTCACGCCGGTCTCGGCGTCGCCCGCTTGAATTGCCCGATGAATGGGCGCCGCGCCGCGCCAGCGCGGCAGCACACTGGCGTGGATGTTCAGGCAACCCAAGCGTGGAAGATCCAGCACCCATTGCGGCAGGATGAGGCCGTAGGCGGCCACCACCATCACGTCGGCCTGCGCATCCAGCAACGCCTGACGCGCGCTGGCCGCGTCCTCGGGGTATTTGCCGTCCAGGCGCAGGCTGCGCGGCTGGGCCACTGCAATGCCGCGCTCCTGCGCCAGCTGCTTGACGGGCGAGGCCTGCAGCTGCATGCCGCGCCCGGCCGGGCGGTCGGGCTGGGTGAGCACGAGCGGCACCACAAAGCCCGCCTGCAAGAGCGCGTGCAAGGCCTCGCGGGCAAATTCCGGGGTGCCGGCAAAAATGACGTTCATGGGCGCAACAGACGAAAAAAAGCAGGATAACAGCGCAGCAGCGGTGCGCGTCGGCAGGCGTCGACCAACGTCAGTGGGCGCGGCTGTCCGGATCGCCGCGCTGCTCGTCGGTGAACATCACCAGGCGCACCACGCCCGCCGGGTCAATGTGCACATGCGCCTGACGCGGCTCGCCCATGTCCTCGATGCGGTAGGTCCAGATGTCGCCGTCAAAGCGCGCCACATGCTCGACCAACGCCGGCGGGCCGAACTGCGCGCGCACGCTCTCACGCGTATCGACGCCGGGCACCAGTGCCTGAAAGTGCGCCAGCGTCAGCACCTGCTCGACACGCGTCAGGCGCGCATGGGCGTCAAAGTCGATCTGGTAGACCTGCTGGCCCGCGGGCTGGCGGCTGTAGATCAGGCGCTCACCGCCGCCGGCCAACGGCACCGCGAGCGTGGGCGCGCCCAATGCTTCGACGACCTGCGCGCGCGGCGTGCCCGGCGTCTGGTGCTCGGGCACTGCGCAGGCGGTCAGCAGCAGCGCAAGCGCAAGCGCGGCCGCAAGCCTCATGCGCGCTCGGCCTGCTTCTCGGCCTGTTTTTGCTGCTTCAGCAGCTTGTTCTTGATGCGGCCACGCTTGAGCGGCGACAGGTATTCGACGAACACCTTGCCCATCAGGTGATCCATCTCGTGCTGGATGCACACGGCCAGCAACCCCTCGGCCTCGATCTCGCGCGGCTGGCCGTCGCGGTCGAGCGCGCGCACGCGCACCGCCAGCGAGCGCTCGACGCCGTCATAGATGCCGGGCACCGACAGGCAGCCCTCGTCGCCCACGCGCGTCTCCTCGCTGGCCCACAGGATCTCGGGGTTGATCAGCACCTGCGGCTGGTCGCGCTCCTCGGACACGTCGATGACGACGACGCGCTCGTGCACGTCGACCTGCGTGGCCGCCAGGCCAATGCCGTTGGCGTCATACATGGTCGCCAGCATGTCGTCGAGCAGTTGGCGAATGCGCGCGTCGACCGCCTGCACGGGCTGGGCCACCTTGTGCAGGCGCGGATCGGGATAGCAGAGAATGGGAAGGACAGACATGCCGAACGTAGGAAATTTGTCACTATTTTGGCCGCTTTTACCGGGGTCTGCCGCTGCAGCACTCAATAATCGTTGCCCAATCAAGGGCTTGGGCACAAAATCTGAAGCACTTGTTACGTTTTTTATCTCCTGCCTGCCGCCCTCCATGGGCCAGCGCAGAGAGGGTCAGCGGGAGGAAGGTTCGATTCATGCACCACACACACCACAATGCCTCGCTCCAGCCGGCCGCGCCGCGCCGCGTCGGCGCCCGCCTGGCGGCAGTGCTTGCGGCCGGCCTGCTGGCCGGCACCGCCCTGGCGCAGGCCCAGGCGCCGAACTACCCCATCACGGCCGCGCAGCGCGCCACGGCGCAGCAGGTGGCGCAGGACGGCGTGCCGCTCGACGAGCTGGCGCCGGGCGCGCCCGACGTCTACGTGGTCAAGCGCGGCGACACGCTGTGGGGCATTTCGGGCATGTATCTGCGCCAGCCCTGGCGCTGGCCCGCGCTGTGGGGCATGAACCTGGACACCATTGCCAACCCCCACCTGATCTACCCGGGCCAGACGCTGTACCTGGAAAAAGCGGGCGGCCGCGCGCGCCTGCGCACCAGCCGCGGCAGCGACGAGACCATCCGCGTGTCGCCGCGCACGCGCTATGACAGCCTGTCGGCCTCGGCCCTGCCGACACTGCAGCAGCACCTGGTCGAGCCCTTTCTGGTGCACGCGCAAATCGTCGACGAGCTGGCGATGGAGCAGGCGCCGCGCATCGTCGCCACGCGAGACCAGCGCGTGCTGATGTCCAGCGGCGACCGCGCCTATGCCCGCGGCCCCGAAGGCAGCCCACTGCAACTGGCACCGGGCGTGCCGCGCCAATATCAGATCTTCCGCAACCCCAAGGCGCTCAAGGATCCGCAGACCGGCGAAGTGCTGGGCTGGGAGGCGCAGTACGTCGGCCGCGCCGAGCTGGTGCGCAGCGAAGGCGTACAGGAAACCACCGACGCCAAAGGCCGCATCGACACCGACATCGTGCCGGCCACGGTCGACCTGATCTCCGCGACCGAGGAAGTGCGCGCCGGCGACCGCCTGCTGCCCGCGCCCGAGCGCAGCTTTGCCAACTACACGCCACACGCGCCAACGCAGGCGGTGGACGCGCGCGTGGTGTCGATCTACGGTGACGTGGCCGTCTACAACGCCGGCAACAACCAGGTGGTGACGATCAACCGCGGCAGCGCCGACGGCATGCAGCCGGGCACGGTGCTGACGCTGCTGACCGAAGGCAGGCGCCTGGTGGACAAGACCGACGACGCCAAGGCCATGCTGCGCCTGCCCAGCGAGGCCAACGGCCAGGCCATGGTGTTTCGCAGCTTTGACCGCGTCTCCTACGCGCTCATTCTGCAGTCGCAGCAAAGCGTGCGCGTGGGCGACCGGCTGGTCAATCCCGAGTGATCTGATCTGATCTGAACCGCACCATCCAGCCATGCAATACGACGAACTGCACGCATGGCTGAGACTGGTGCACAGCGTGGGCGCCAGCGCCGCGCGGCGCCTGCTGGCGCAGTTCGGCGCGCCCGAGGCCATCTGGCAGGCCAGCGCAGCGCAGTGGCGCAGTTGCGCGAGCGCCGCCCAGGCCCAGGCGCTGGCCCAGCCGCCCGAAGGCTTCGACGCGCTGCTGGCGCGCACCTGGCAATGGCTCACGCAGGATGACGGCGCCGGCGCGCGCGCCATCGTCACGCTGGGCGCCAGCGCCTACCCGCCGGCCCTGCTGGCCACGGCCGACCCGCCGCTGCTGCTGTACCTGCAGGGCGCGCCCGCCTTCGTGCGTCCCGCGCACGGCGGCTTTGCGCCGGCGGCAAGCCTTGCGATCGTCGGCAGCCGCAACCCCACGGCGCAGGGCGCCGAGAACGCCCGCCGCTTTGCCCGCGCGCTGCACGAGGCGGGCCTGACCATCGTCTCGGGCCTGGCGCTGGGCATAGACGCCTGCGCCCACGAGGGCGCACTCGACGCGCTGCCCGACCCGCAGCGCCCGGCGACGATTGCCGTCGTCGGCACCGGGCTGGACCGCGTCTACCCGCGCGCCCACCAGCAGCTTGCGCGGCGCATTGCGCAAAACGGCCTGCTGGTCAGCGAATACCCGCTGGGCACGCCGCCGCTGCCGGCCAATTTCCCCAAGCGCAACCGCATCATCTCGGGCCTTAGCCTGGGCACGCTGGTCGTCGAGGCGGCGCTGCAGTCGGGCTCGCTGATCACCGCCCGCCTGGCCAATGAGCAGGGGCGCGAGGTGTTCGCCATCCCCGGCTCGATCCACGCGCCGCAGTCGCGCGGCTGCCACGCGCTGATCCGCGACGGCGCCAAGCTGGCCGAGACCGCGCAGGACGTGCTCGAAGAGCTGCAACTGCCCACGCCCACGCAGTTGCCGGACACCGGCGCGACCGCGCAAGCAACACCCCCGGCCGATGGCGGTAGCGACGACCCCATCCTGCAAGCGCTGGGCTTCGACCCGATGGGGCTCGATGCACTCATCGCCCGCACCGGCTACGGCGCCGCAGAGCTGCAGGTCAGGCTGCTGGAGCTGGAGCTTGCCGGCCAGGTCGAGCGCCTTCCCGGTGGGCTGTTCCAGCGCGTCATGCGCGCCTGAATTCCCGTTCCCGCCGACCTCCCATGCACAACCCGCCCACCGAAACCGAAGCCCATGTCGCCGTGCTGGTCGACTGCGACAACACCAGCCCCGACATCCTGGAATACACGCTGCGCGTGGCCACGCAGTTTGGCCGCGTCGTGCTGCGCCGCGGCTACGGCAACCACGCCACGCTGGCCAACAAATGGCAGGAGGCGCTGGTGCGGCTGGTATTCACGCCCTGCCTGCAATACCAGTACGCCGCGGGCAAGAACACCTCGGACATCGCGCTGGCGCTGGACGCGATCGAGGCGCTGTTCGACGCCCGCGCCAACACCTTTTGCATCGTCACCAGCGACTCGGACTTTGCCTACCTGTGCCGCAAGCTGCGCGAGCGCGGCGCGCTGGTGCACATCGTCGGCGAGGCCAAGTCGCCCGACGCGCTGCGCAACGCCAGCGACCAGTTCTTCGAGTGGGCCCGCCCCGCTGCCGAACCGCCCCCAGAAGAGCCCGCCAGCGCCGGCCCCATCAAGGGAGACCCGGCCAGGCCCGTTGCCGTCGCCAAGCCCGCGCCCAAGCTGCGCCCGCGCCTCGTCGTCGACGCGGTCGCGCTGCTGGCGGCCGACACGCCCGAAGGCAAGGTCAGCGTGAGCGGCCTGGGCAACTACCTCAAGCGCAGCGACCCATCGTTTTCACCAAAAAACTACGGCCATTCCGGGTTGCTGGACATGCTCAAGACCTACGACCTGCTGCGCGTGCAGCAAGAGCCCGGAGGGCACTGGACGACGCAGCTGGCCGAGCCGGCGCGCGCTGAAGGCGGCAAATAACGCGCAGCGGCGGCGCGCTCAATCGTCCAACTGCTCGCGCTCGATCGCGCCGGTGTCGCCATTCACCCGCAGCTCGACCGCCCGGCCCTGGGCGTCGCGGGCCTCGACCTCGTAGCAGCCGTCGTCCCACTCGATCTCGCTGATCTCGCGGTAGCCGGCGGCGGCCATGCGGTCGTAAATCTCACGCACCGTCAGGCGGGCGCCGGCCGGCGCCATCGGCGTGGCGGCAGATGCAGCGCCCAGCGCGGCCTGCTGCGCCCGCAGCAGCTCCAGCGTCAGCGCAGTCATGCCTGTGCCAAGCGCCAGCGCCCAGCGGTAGCCCGCCAATGCCGGTGCCAGCATGGGCATGGCGAGCGGCGTGTGCGCCGCAACCGGCTCGGCGGCGGCGGCGGGATGGGTGGCGGTCTTTTTCATGGCAGTCCTTGGCGAATATGGCAGGAAGAGGCTCTCAGCTTCTCAGGCGGCCGTATAGCCGCCGTCGACGACCAGCCCACTGCCGGCCATGAAGCTGGCGCCGTCGGACAGCAAGAACGCCGCGGCGTGGGCGATTTCCTCGGCGCGGCCCAGGCGGCCGATGGCGTGCTGGCCGACCAGCGCGGCGCGGCGCTGGGCATCCAGGTTGGCCAGGATGGCCGTGTCCACATAACCGGGGTGGATGGAGTTGATACGCACGCCGCGCGCGGCATAGGCCAACGCGGCCGAGCGCGTCAGGCCGGTCACGCCGTGCTTGGCCGCCACGTAGGCCGGCGCGCCGGGGTTGCCGACCAGGCCCAGGATGGACGACATGTTGACGATGGCGCCGCCGCCGGCGGCCAGCATGGCCGGGATTTGCGCGTGCATCGCGTGCATCACGCCGCCGAGGTTGATGTCGATGATGCGCTGCCACTCATCGGGCGCCATGTCGGCCAGCGGGCGCGGCGTCTCGCCGATGCCGGCGTTGTTGAACGCCAGCTGCAGGCTGCCGAAATGCTTCAGCGCGCAGTCGACGGCGGACTGCGCCGTCTCGGGCCGGGACACGTCGCCCACATGCGCGACCGAGGAGCCGCCGGCAGCGGTGATCGCGTCGACCAGCTGCTGCACCGCATCGGCGTCGATGTCGGAGGCGACGACCTGCAGGCCGTTGGCCGCCAACAGCCTGGCCGTGGCCGCGCCAATGCCCGACGCTGCGCCGCTGACCAGAACGCTCTTGCCCTGAAAACTGTATTGCATGGTTTGCTCCTTCCGAAGACGGGTTGGGTAATGGGTGAAGCGCGCGCGGCATCACGCTGGCTTGCGGCGGATTGCTTGCGTGCGGGTGGTTTTTGCTGCAGGCGCCTTGCGCCTTGCGGGCGCCGCGGGGGCCGGCAATGCCGTCTCGGCACCAGCGGCCCGGCCGAACACCTGCTGCATTGCCTGCCAGCGCGCCAGCTCCTCGCCTGCCAGCGGCTCGGCGGCGTTGAGCACCGCGTCCAGGTGCGTCAGCGCCTGGCGGATGCTGCCGGCCGGCACGCCGTCCAGCAGCGCGGGCAGCGCGGCCAGGCTGGCCGCTTCATCGATGCGCATCAGCGCCGCCTGCGAGCGCGCCAGCGTGCGCAGGTCGCGCACGTTCAGGCGCTCACCCAGCTCGTGGTGGTAGATGCTCAGCGCGCGACGGTACTGGCGCTCGTCGGCCGCACGCCGCGGCGCCAACACGTACAGCAGCGCACGCATGGCGGCTGCGGCCAGGCCGCCCTGGCCGGCCGCGGCGTGCAGCGCGGCCAGTTGCTCACGCACCAGCGCGCGGTGCTCGGGGCTGTCGCCGGGGTGCGGGCGCACCGGCGCGGCGGCGTCGGCGTGGCCAGCCAGCGCCTGCAGCAGCGGGTGGTCGTAGATCGCCTCGAACAGCTGCTCCTGCGCCGCGTCACGCCACGCGGTGTACTGGCGCAGGCTGGCGCTGATCGCGTTGGACGCCATCTCCTGCGCCTGCCACCACGGGTTGTCCTGCGCCACCGGCTGGCGCTCGGCGCGCGCCTGCCTGGCCCGCTGCGCCACCCAGGGCGCCAGCGGGTGGCGGTCGCACCACACCTCGTAGCCCACGCGCAGCGGGTGCCAGGCTTGCAGCAGCGCCGCGCGCTCGGGCGTCACCATCCCGCGCACCCAGGGTTGCAGGTATTGACGGTACAGCGCCAGGTTGACTTGCGAGAGGTGGGCTGCGGCGGCAAAGCGGCGGTCGCTGGCGGCGGCCTCCTGCGGGTCGGGCATGACGATGGCGCGCACATCCTGCAGCGTGCGCTGGTGCACGCTCATCCGGTAGTCGCCCGGAACTAGGTCGTCATGCGGCTCGCCCGGCGACTTGTCCTGCACGCTCAGCTCGAACAGCCCGGCGGGCAGCAGGTCGATCAGGTCGATGTTGCTGGTGAACTTGGCGTGCTCTTTGCGCCCTACCGCGCCCGAGACGAAGATGCCCAGGTGGCCGATGCTCTCGTGCGTGGCCCAGGCGATGGTCTGGTTGTGCGCCAGCAATTCGTCGTCGCTGCGGTACAGGTCGCAGATCCAGCCCAGCGCCTGCGGCGGCGGCGTGATGTTGTCACCGTAGGAGCAGAAGACGACGATGGGCGAGGTGATGTTGCGCAGGTCGATGCGCACGCCGCCCTGGGTCACCAGCTCGGCCGAGCTGAGCTTGTTGCCGATGAACAGGTCGTCGACGATGGCCTGCATCTCAAGCTGGTCCAGGCGCACGTAGCCGCCCCAGTATTTCTCGAACTGCAGGTAGCGCTCGCCCTCGGTGTCGACCTCGGCATAGACATGGTGGTTCTTGTCCCACAGCGTGTTGGCCGGGTTCAGGTTCTCGAAGTTCTGCACCAGCCAGGCGCCGTCGAACCGGCCCGCGCCCAGGTCGCTGGCGAGCGCCGTGAGCCAGCTGCCGCCGGTGAGCCCGCCGCCGTAGCGCATCGGGTTCTGGCCGCGCCAGCCGGCCCAGTACGACAGTGGCGTGCCGGCCAGGATGATGGGGCCGAACAGCTCGGGCCAGACGGCCGCGGTCATCATGATCTGCCAGCCCGCCTGGCAGTTGCCGATCACCGCCGGCCTGCCTTGCGCCTGGGGGTGCAGCTCGATCACCTTGCGCAGGAACGCCGCCTCGGCGTGCATCACGTCTTCCAGCGTCTGGCCGGGCACCGGGTCGGGCGTGAAGCCGACGAAGTAGCAGGGGTGGCCGGCTGCCAGCGCCACACCAATCTCGCTGTCGGCCTTGAAGCCGCCGATGCCCGGGCCGTGGCCGGCGCGCGGGTCGACGACGATGAAGGGGCGCCTGGCCGGATCGACGGGCGCGCCCTCTGGCGCCACGATGCGCGCCAGCCCGTAGTTGACCGGGCGCGCCAGCGTGTCGCCGCGCAGCACCAGCTCGGCGTCGAAGTCGAGCACGTTGGGCACCGTCTCCTGCATGTGGGCGCGGTACTGGTTGCCGCGCTGGCGCATCACGTCGGCGTACAGCAGGCTGCGCTGCCAGGCGTCGTGCAGATAGTCCCAGCTGTCCTGGGCGGCGTTCGAGGGATTGAACATCGGGTGCTCCTTGCCTGCCATCGGGCGGTCAGGCCATCTGGCCAATCGTCTTTCTGAAGCGCGCCAGAGCCAGCGCAAACAGCACGCAGCCGATCAGCGCCAGCGCCGCGAACTGCGGCCACACGGTGGCGAGGCCCGCGCCGCGGTACAGCACGGCCTGGCCGATCTCGACGAAGTGCGTCGAGGGCGCGGCCAGCATCACGTCCTGCACCAGCTGCGGCATGCTCTCGCGCGGCGTGTTGCCGCCCGAGAGCATCTGCATCGGCATGATGGTCAGCATCATCAGCAGGCCGAACTGCGGCATGGTGCGCGCCAGCGTCGCCAGGTAAATGCCCATCGCGGTGGTGGCGAACAGGTTGAGCGCCGCGCCGGCAAGGAACAGCGCCATCGAGCCGGCGACCGGCACGCCGAGCGCCCCGCCCACGACGAAGCGCAGCGACAGCCACACTGCCACCAGCACGACGAGCCCCATCGACCAGACCTTGCCCAGCATGATCTCGGTGGGCGTCACCGGCATCACCAGCAGGTGCTCGATGGTGCCGTGCTCGCGCTCGCGGATCAGCGCCGCGCCGGTGAGGATGATGGCCACCAGCGTGACGTTGTTGATGATCTGCATCAGCGAGCCGAACCAGGCGTGCTCCAGCGCCGGGTTGAAGCGCGCGCGCAGCGCCAGCTCCACCGGCAGCGCCGTGGTGCCGCGGTGGCGCTGTACGTAGTCGCGCACCTCGCCCAGCGCGATCTGCTGCACGTAGCCGCTGCCCGAGAACGCCTGGCTCATGCGCGTGGCGTCGACGTTGAGCTGCAGCTCGGGCTGGCGCGCGGCCAGCACGTCGCGCTGGAAGTTGGGCGGAATGTTCAGCACGAAGGTGTAGCGGCCCTGATCCAGCCCTGCATCCATCTCGCTGCGCGTAATGCTTTGCGGCGCGGTGAACAGCGGCGGGTAGAAGGCGTCGGTGATGCGCTGCGACAGCGGCGACTGGTCCTCGTCGACCACCGCGATCGAGGCCAGGTGCAGCGTCTCGGGCACGGCGGTGGCGCCGGTATAGACCGAGACGCTGAACACGTAGACGATGAGCAGCAGCATGGCCGGGTCGCGCCACAGGCTCCACAGCTCCTTGACGCCCAGGCGCCAGACGTTCTGCAGATGGCGAAGATGGCGTTGCATCATCTCAGCGCTCCTGTTTCCTGAGCAGCAGCACGGCCGCGCCCATCACCACCGGCACCGCCAGCAGCAGCGCATTGAACGACGAGCGCAGATCCGACAGGCTGAGCGCCTTGCCGAAGATGCCGCGCGCAATCGTCAGCATGTGCGTGGCCGGATAGACCTCGCCGATCAGCCTGCCCACGCCGTCGAGCGAGCTGACCGGGTGCAGCAGCCCGGCAAACTGCACCGCCGGAATCAGGGTGCCGATCATCGCCAGAAACATCGCCGCGATCTGGCTGTTGGTCACCGCCGACGCCACCAGCCCCATGCCGGTGGCCAGCACCGCATAGACGCTGGCGGCCAGCAGCAAGCCCCAGAAGCTGCCCTTGATCGGCACGCCGAACAGCCACACGGCCATAGCGCACATCAACAGGAAGTTGAGCAGCGCCAGCAGCACATAGGGCAGCTGCTTGCCGACGAGAAACTCGGTGCGGGTGACCGGCGTGGTGTAGAGGTTGAGGATGGAGCCCAGCTCTTTCTCGCGCACCACCGCCAGCGCGGTCAGCATGGCCGGCAGCATCAGCAGCAGCAGCGAGATGACGGCCGGCACCATGGCGGGCAGGCTTTTCACGTCGGCGTTGTAGCGAAAGCGCACCTCCACGCCGGCCGGCTGCACCAGGCTGATGCCGCGCTCGGACAGCTGCGCTGCCAGCCACTGCTGGTGCATGCCCTGCACATAGCCGCTGACGGTCTCGGCGCGCGTGGGCATGGCACCGTCGATCCACGCGCCGACCTGCGCCTGGCTGCCACGCAGCACATCGCGGGCAAAACCGGGCGGAATCTCGATGGCCAGCGACAACTCGCCGCTGCGCATGCGCCGGTCCATGTCGGCCTCGTCGGCAATCGGCGCGCGCTCGACGAAATACGGCGAGCCCGCCAGGTTCAGCGCGTAGCTGTGCGACAGCCCGGTCTGGTCGCGGTCGAGCACCGCGTAGCGCAGATCCTGCACGTCCAGACTGGTGCCGTAGCCGATCACCAGCATCAGGATCAGCGAGCCGACCAGCGCCAGCGTGGCGCGCACCGGGTCGCGCTGCAGCTCCAGCGACTCGCGCCAGAAATAGCTGATGAGGCGCTGCAGGCTGAAGGCGTGCTGGCGCGGCGGCTGTGCCGGCGCAGCGGCCACCGAGAGCGGCGCGTCGGCGCCGGGCGCGGCGCCGCCGGCTTCGATCAGATAGCCGATGAAGGCTTCTTCCAGCGTCGCCGCGCCGCGCTTTTCAACGAGGGCGGCAGGCGCGTCGCTGTCGAGCACGCGCCCGGCATGCATCATCGACATGCGGTCGCAGCGCGCGGCCTCGTTCATGAAGTGGGTCGAGATGAAGATGGTCACCCTGTCGCGGCGCGACAGCTCGACCAGCAGGCGCCAGAAGTTGTCGCGCGCCACCGGGTCGACGCCCGAGGTCGGCTCGTCCAGGATCAGCAGGTCGGGCCGATGCACCATGGCCACCGCCAGCGACAGGCGCTGGCGCACACCCAAGGGAATGGCCGCCGGCAGGCTGTGGCGCACGCCGGCCAGGTCAAAGCGCTCGATCATCTCCGCGACGCGCGCGTCGATCTCGCCCGCCGGCACGTGGAACAGCCGCGCGTGCAGCACCAGGTTCTGCAGCACCGTCAGCTCGCCGTACAGCGAGAACGCCTGCGACATATAGCCCACGCGCTGGCGCGTGGCCATGTCGCCGGCGTCGACCACCTTGCCAAACAGCTTGGCCTCGCCTTCGCTGGCCTGCAGCAGGCCGGTGAGCACCTTCATCGTCGTCGACTTGCCGCAGCCGTTGGAGCCCAGAAAGCCGAAGATCTCGCCGCGGCGGATGCGAAAGCTCACATGGTCGACGGCGGTGAAATCGCCAAAGCGCACCGTCAGCCCCTCGGCCTCGATGGCGATGTCGTCGGCCTCCACGTCCAGAGGCGGAATCACCACGGCGGCGTGGCCGCGTTTCTTCTCCTCGGGCAGCAGCGCGATGAAGGCTTCTTCCAGCCCCTGGGCCTGGGTACGCTCGCGCAGCTCGGCCGGCGTGCCGGTGGCCAGCACCTGGCCGGCGTCCATCGCCACCAGCCAGTCGAAGCGCTCGGCCTCGTCCATGTAGGCAGTGGCGACCAGCACGCTCATGCCCGGACGCTGGCCACGGATGCGCGCGATCAAATCCCAGAACTGCGCGCGCGCCAGCGGATCGACGCCGGTCGTCGGCTCATCCAGGATGAGCAGGTCCGGGTCGTGGATCAGCGCGCAGCACAGGCCGAGCTTTTGCTTCATGCCGCCCGACAGCTTGCCGGCCGGGCGCGCCAGAAACGGGTGCAGGCCGGTGGCGCGCGTCAGCTCGTCGATGCGCCGGCGCCGCTCGGCACCGTCGTGGCCGAACAGGCGCGCGAAGAATTGCAGGTTTTCCTCGACCGACAGCGTCGGGTACAGGTTCTTGCCCAGGCCCTGCGGCATATAGGCCACGCGCGGCTGGATGGCGTTGCGGTGGCGGCGCTCGGCAATGTCGCCGCCCAGCACCTCGACGCGCCCGCCCTGCACCACGCGCGCGCCGGCGATCAGCGACATCAGGCTGGACTTGCCGACCCCATCGGGGCCGATCAGCCCCACCATGCGGCCCGCCGGAATGTCCAGCGTGATGCCGGCCAGCGCCTGCACCTTGCCGTAGTGCAGCGCGACCTCGGTCAGGCGGATCACGGGCCCGGCCATCGTCTTACTCCGGAACCCTGGCGGTCAGGTTCTCGGGCCACTGCGCGGCCGGGTCGAGCTTGACCCAGGCCACGCCCGGCAGCCCGGTCTTGACCTGCTGCAGGTGTTTTTGCAGCAGCTCGGGCGCGATCTGCGCGCGCACGCGGAACATCAGCTTCTCGCGCTCGCTGGCCGTCTCCACCGTCTTGGGCGTGAACTGCGCGGTGGCCGAGACAAAGCTGATCGTCGCCGGAATCACCAGGTCGGGCGCGGCGTCGAGCACGATGCGCGCCTCGCTGCCCATCGCCACGCGGCCGGCAATCGCCTCGGGCAGAAAGAAGCTCATGTACACGTCCGACAGGTCGACCAGGTTGAGCACGCGCCCGCCCGCGCCCAGCACCTCGCCGGGCTGCGCCACGCGAAACTGCACGCGGCCGTCGCGCGGCGCGGTCAGCTGCGCGTCGTCGATATCGGCGTCGATGCGCGCGATGCTGGCCTGCGCGGCAGCGACCTGCGACTGGGCGCCAGTCACCTGGGTGCGGCTGGCGTCGACCGCGGCGCGCGCCGCATCCACCTGCGCCTTGGCCGCCGTCACCGCCGCCCGGGCGCTGCGCACGCGGGCGCTGTCATCGTCCAGCTCCTGCTGCGACGCGGCGCCGTCGCGCACCAGATCCTGCGAGCGCGCCAGGCGGCGCTGCGCGGCGTCCAGCTCGCTATTGCGCAGCGCCACCTGGGCGTCGGCGGCGCGCAGATCGCTCTGGCGCAGCGCCACCTGGGCGCGCGCCGTGGCCACGCCATGCTCGGCCTGCGCATGGCGCGCCAGCGCCTCGGCACGCGCCGCCTGCAGCGACGCCACGTCCATGCGCGCCAGCACCTCGCCGGCGCCGACGAAGGCGCCCTCGGGCACCAGCACCTCTAACAGGCGCCCGGCCAGCTTGGTGGCCACGTCGATCTCGGTCGCCTCGATGCGGCCGTTGCCCTGCACAAAGCCCGGCCCCGACCCGCTGTCCTGGCTGGCGCTCCACGCCAGCCAGGCCCCTGCGGCCACGACCAGCAAAGCCACTGCGCCCAGTCCCTGCTTGAGTTTGGTATTCATCCTGGTATTCCTTGCCTGATCTGCAAATTCATCGCGCCTGCGGCGTCTGGGGTTGGTCGGTGGCGGCCTGCGGCGTCATGGGCTCCAGTGCGCCCGAGCCTCCGCCCAGCGCGGTGTACAGCGACAGCTGCGCGCTCAGCAGCGCGTGCTCTGCGCGCACCACGTCCTGCTGCGCGTTCAACAGGTCGCGCTCTGCGTCCAGCACCTCGAAGTAGCGCGCCGCGCCCGCGTCAAAGCGCCGCTTGGCCAGCTGCGTGCGCCGCGCCAGCGTGGTCTCGATGCCGCGCAGTGTCTGCAGTTGCTCATCGAGCCGCTGGCGCGCCGCCAGCGCGTCGGCCACGTCGCGGAAAGCCGCCTCGATCGCCTGCTGGTAGCTGTTGAGTGCCTGGTCGCGGCGCACCTCGCTCAGCTCCAGGTTGGCCTGCCTGCGCCCGCCGTCGAAGATCGGCAGCGAGACGCTGGGCACAAAACTCCAGGCGCGGCTGCCCGAGGCGAACAGGCCGTCCAGCTCGGCGCTGGCGGTGCCGGCGAACGTGGTCAGCGCAATGCGCGGAAAGAACATGGCGCGCGCCGCGCCGATCTGCGCGTTGGCCGCCTGCAGCGCGTGCTCCGCGGCGCGAATGTCGGGGCGGTTCTCCAGCAGCTGCGACGGCAGGCCGGGCGCCAGCGGCGGCAGGCCCGCCAGCGCGGCCAGCGGCTGCTCGCTGGGCGGCAGACTCAGGCCCGGATCGCCCACCAGCACGCCCAGCGCGTGCAGCTGCGTGCTGCGCTGCAGCGCGAGCTGCGACAGCAGCGCCTGCGCCTGCTGCCACAACAGGTCGGCCTGCACCAGCTCCAGCTCCGAGGCCGATCCCACCTGCAGCCGACGCTGGAACACCCGGCGCGACTCGGCACGCGTGGCCAGCGCCTGCTCGGCCAGGCGCACGCGCTGGTCGATCTCGCGCAGGCCCAGGTAGCCGTCTGCCACCTGCGCCACCAGCACCAGCGTGGCGGCGCGCTGCGCCTCCTGCGTCGCCAGATAGCTTTGCACCGCCGCGTCGTCCAGGCTGCGGACGCGGCCCCAGAAATCGAGCTCCCAACTGCTCAAGCCCACACCCAGCTGGTGCTGGCTGGAGACCAGCGGCTGGCCGGTGAAGTTGAGGTCGCCCGGCACGCGCCCGCGCTCGGACTGCATGCTGGCGCCGACGGTTGGCACCCGGTCGGCGCGCGTGACGCCCCAGGCCGCGCGCGCCTCCTGCACGCGCAGCAGAGCGGCGCGCAGGTCGCGGTTGCGCTCCAGCGCCTGTTCGATCAGGTCTTGCAGCTCGGGCGCCGTGAAATAGTCGCGCCAGGCCAGTTCGGCCACCGGCGTGGCCGCTGCCTGCTCGGCGTTGAACTGCGCCGGCAGCGGCGCCTGGGGGCGCTCGTACTCGGGCGCCATCGAGGCGCAGCCGGCCAGCAGCAAGGCGGCAACGCCAGCGCCCAGGCGGCGACTACGGCGAGTGATCAAGGTATGCAATATGTGCGGCATGGCGCTCCACAAAAGACGGCCGCCCCGTGCGTGCTGACCGGCCCGGCCCACGGCGGCGCCAGCACCTGCCGGCGCTGCGGAAAACGGCAGCGCCGGCGCGGTCGATAAATGCAAAGGCAGCGGTTTCATTACGGGATTTTGCTAATACATGACTGACTGGTCGGTCATTAGTATAGTGTTAACCCTATGGATACCGCAAATTTCATCTCTACCAAAATGGATTCAAGTCAAAACAAGTCCAGCACACGGCAGGCGCATCGGCGCCGCCTTCCCCCCGAGGAGCGCGTGGCGCAAATCCTCGACGCCGCGCTGGAGCAGTTCTCCCAACACGGCTTCAACGCCACGCGCATGGACGACATCGCGCGCGCCTGCGGCCTGTCCAAGGGCGGGCTGTACGTGCACTTCGGCAGCAAGGACGCGGTCTTCGAGGCGCTGCTCGAACGCGCGCTGACACGCACCAACTGGGACGAACTGCCACAACTGGCCCAGGGTGCCAGCGCGCGCGCCGTGGCCACATGGATCGTCGACCGCCTGCACGCCGCGCTGCTGGAGCCGCAGAGCATTGCCATCCTGCGCCTGCTGATCTCCGAGCGTCAGCGCGTTCCCACTCGGCTGGAGCAATGGCGCGAAGGCGTGCTGCGCATGCGCGCGCAACAGGTGACCGCACGCATCCACGATGACCTGGCCGCCAGCATCTCGCCCGACAGCGTGCTGGCCCGCCACCCCTGGCTGGCCCTGTCGCCGGTCATGCACACGGTGCTGTGGCAGGCACTGTTCGGCGAAGGCACCGCGCCCGATGACGACGCGCGGCAGGCGCATATTGATTTGTTGTGTGCGTTGCTTGAGTGAAGGGGGGCACGGGCGGCGGGTTGAGTGCCATCAAAAATGCGCCATCGCCGCCTTTCAGCCAAGGGCCAGGCCTCCTACCGCCCGTAAGAACGTGTTCAAAGAGAAGGTTCTTGGTGCGACCTTGAATCAATCCCCGCGCCAGGGACAAACGCCGATACGCACCGGCAAGGCTGAGACAATCGCTGGTTGGCTTTGCATGCGCTCGCGGCCCCTGCAGGCGCGGGCGGACGCCCGTGGCGCAGCCGCACGCGGCACGGCCGCTTTTCTTCGTTTCCCGACAGACCTTCATGAACACCAAGCAACCCCGACGGATCGCCGCGTTGATGGCGCTGGCACTGGCCGGCTTGGCCCAGGCCAAGGACGACACCACCTTGCTCGACACCCTCGTCGTGACCGGCACGCGCACGCAGACCTCGTTGCGCGACAGCCCCGCGTCGGTGTCCATCGTCGGGCGCGAGGAGATCGAAAAGCGCGGCACCGACAGCGTGGCCGAGCTGCTGCGCGACGTGCCGGGCGTGTCCGTCGTCGACTCGGCCGTCGCCGGCATGAAACGCATCCGCATCCGTGGCGAGCAGTCCAACCGCGTCGTCATCCTCGTGGACGGCCAGGAGCTGACCGACCACAGCTCGTTCGGCTCGCCGCTGCTGGTCGACCCTGCCAATATCGAGCGCATCGAGGTCGTGCGCGGCCCGGCGTCGGTGCTGTACGGCGCCAAGGCGATTGGCGGCGTGGTCAACATCATCACGCGCAAGGGCGCGGCCACGCCGGTGCAAGTCGAAGTGGGCGGCGCTTACCACAGCGCGACCAGGGGCTGGGAGGGTTGGGCGGCGGTCTCGGGCACGGCCGACCGGCTGGACTACCGCCTGTCGGTCAGCGGCGACGACCACGGTGACCGCAAGGTGGCCAAAAGCCCGTACAGCGCCAGCGGCCGGCTGGAGAACTCGTCCTACCAGAACCAGGACGTCAGCCTGCACGCCGGCCTGAAGCTGGACGAAGCGGGCAGGCACTACGTCGCGCTCAAGGCCAACCACCACCACCTGAAGGCGGACGGCTGGCAGGATCCGTTTGCGCTGGTGACGCTCAAGAACATCGGCATCAATCCGACGATCGCCGGCAAGCAGGCGCAGATCAGCATCGACGAAGCCGAGCTGACCCAGTTCAACGCCAACCTGCCCAAGCGCGACCTGGACAAGGTCGGGCTGTACTACGAGGGCAAGGACCTGGGGCCGGTGCTGCGCAAGGCCAGTGCCGACCTGTTCGTGCAGCGCGTGGATCGGGAGTTCAACAACGACATCAGGATCAAGGGAACCGGGGGGAGTGCCTACATCCCCTTCCCGCCACCCTTTGGCCAGACTCTTGGATTGACCTCGGCCGATATCGGCATGAATTCGGTCTCTGTGGATCGCACGCAGACCTATGGCGCTAGTGGCCAGCTCGATTTCAGCTTCCACCCCGACCACTACACGCTGATGGGTGCGCAGTTTTTGCGCGACGACCTTGATACCAACAAAAGCAACACGATTCAAATCAGCAATATCAAATCGCCGTCACCGGGGGTGCCGACCGGAACGCTGAGTGTCAACAGCAACGCCTACGACCGCGCCACCATGCAGACCGCGTCCGCCTTCGTGCAGGATGAATGGTCGCTGACGCCCGACTTCAAGCTGATCGGCGGCCTGCGCTACTACCGGGTCGAATCGACGCTGGAACAGACCAGCAGCAGCACCCACAATGCCGGCGAGAGCAGCCGCCACGGCCGCTTCGTCAAGGCGCTGGGCCTGACCTGGACGGGGCTAGAACATTCCACGGTGCGCGCCGGCTATTCCGAAGGCTATGTGATGCCGTCGCTGCTGGAGCAATTCACCGACTCGCGCGCCGGCCGCGGCATCGTGCTGAGTGGCAACCCCGACCTGCTGCCCGAGCGCTCCAAGAACTACGAACTTGGCCTGCGCTACCAGAACCGCGGCGTGGTGTTTGACGGCACGCTGTTCTTCAGCCGCTCCAAGAACTACATCACCTTCGAGTCCTGCAGCATCAGCGGGCGCTGCGCCCCCGGCGGCGACATCTACGTCAACGCCGACCGCGCCAAAAGCCACGGCGTCGAGCTGCTGATGGAGTACCTGGTGCCCGGCACCTCGTTCACGCCGTATTTCACCGGCACCTGGATGCGCCGCCAGATCACCGTCGACGACTTCTCCACCTACCAGACCGACGTGCCGCGCCTGTCGGGCCGGCTGGGCCTGCGCTGGGAGGACACGCTGGCCAACTCCGAGGTCTGGGCCGACCTGTTCGTGCATGCGGCCACGGCCGTCGACAAGAAGGAGCGGGCCATCGAGAAATCGGGCAAGGTCTCGCGCCATCTGGCCGGCTGGGGCACGCTCAACTTCGCCGTCGGCAGCAACTTTGGCCCGCACGGGCGCCACCGCGTCGTCCTGCACATGGGCAACCTGCTGGACAAGGGCTACCGCGCATCGGTGGACGAAATGCCCGGCGTCGGCCGCAACGTCGTGCTGACCTTCTCGACCCGCTTCTGACCCGGTGGCGCGCCCATCGCGGCGAGGGCGCCGCTCCCCACCGCAACCGGGCGCCGTAGATACAAGGAGGCCAGCTCTCTGGCCGATGCGGCGATCGCAGCGCAAATGCCCTTTGCGCGCCCGCAGGGACTGCGGCTACGCAACCCGAACGGCCCAGGGTTGCGCAGGCGCGCGACAAAAAAAGCGCCCCGAAGGGCGCCAGCAGTGGTCGTTTCAAAAAATCAGGGATACAGCCCGCGCATTTCGCGCGCATGCAGGATGCGCTTGCACGCGACGATGAAGGTCGCCGTGCGCAGCGTGACCTTGTTCTCCTGCGCGACCTGCCAGACGGCGGAAAACGCGTCTTGCATGATGCGCACCAGGCGGGCGTTGATCTCGTCCTCGGTCCAGAAGAAGCTGGTGAAGTCCTGCACCCACTCGAAGTAGCTCACCGTCACGCCACCGGCGTTGGAGATCACGTCGGGCAGCACCAGCACGCCGTTGTCGTTCAGGATGTCGTCGGCCTCGGGCGTCGTCGGACCGTTGGCGCCCTCGATCACCATCTTGGCCTTGACCTTGCCGGCGTTGGCCTCGGTCAGCTGGCCCTCCAGCGCCGCCGGGATCAGGATGTCGCAGTCGACGCCCCAGAACTCGTCGTTGTCCATCACGTCCGCGCCGGCAAACCCGGCCACGCCGCCGGTCTGCTGCACGTGCTCGGACAGCGCATGCGCGTCGATGCCGCCGGCGCGGTGGATCGAGCCGGTGTGGTCCTGCACCGCCACGACCTTGGCGCCGGCCTGGGTGAACAGCTTGCCCGCCGTGCCGCCGACGTTGCCAAAGCCCTGGATGGCCACGCGCGCGCCGTCGATCTTCAGGCCGGTGCGGTGCGCCGCCTCGCAGCCGACGGTGAACACGCCGCGGCCCGTGGCCTCGACGCGCCCGAGCGAGCCGCCCAGGTCGACCGGCTTGCCGGTCACGACGCCGGTCGCCGTCGCGCCGACGTTCATCGAATAGGTGTCCATCATCCAGGCCATGACCTGGGCGTTGGTGTTGACGTCGGGCGCCGGAATGTCCTTGGTCGGGCCGATCAGCAGGCCGATCTCGCTGGTGTAGCGGCGCGTCAGGCGTTCGAGCTCGGCCTTGGACAGCTTCTTGGGATCGACCCGCACGCCGCCCTTGGCGCCGCCATAGGGCACGTTGACCGCGGCGTTCTTGATCGACATCCAGGCCGACAGCGCCATGACCTCGGACAGCGTCACGTCCTGATGAAAGCGCACGCCTCCCTTGCCCGGGCCGCGGCTGACGTTGTGCTGCACGCGGTAGCCCTCGAAGTGGGCGATGGTGCCGTCGTCCAGCTCGATCGGCACGTCGACGATCAGCGCGCGCTTGGGGCGCTTGAGCGTCTCGACCCAGCGCGACAGATTGCCCAGATAGGGCGTGACGCGGTCGACCTGCTGCAGGTAAATGCCCCAGGGGCCGAGATGCTGGGGGTCGAGATAGGAAGGCAGGGGATGGGTGCTGGAAGGGGACGACATGCTTGTCCTCATGGGAAACGAATCAAGGCGGCAAGCTTAGGCCGGCGGCGCGCAAATGTCCAAGGCAGCTGTCTTTGTCCTCCATGCAGCACATGCATAGGCCCTGACGCGGACAAGGTTGCACCGCGGAACGCCCAACGGTTGCACCCTGCCCGCAAAAGGCGGCATCCGTTCCTCGCATCGGGATTTCCCTATACTTGCGCGCCATGGATTCCTCCGTCTCGCACCGCGGCCTGCAAGGCCCGTGGCGCCGCGTTCTATTCGTCTCGCTCTATGAGCTGATCGCCATCGCGGCCGCCAGCCTGCTGTTCATCGCCGTCGGGCAGCGGCCCATGGAGTCGGGCGTGATGTCGGTCATCGCATCGACGCTGGCCGTGGCCTGGAACGTCACCTTCAACCACTTGTTTGAGCGCTGGGAGATGCGCCAGAGCGTCAAGGGCCGCTCAGTCGCGCGCCGCGTGGCGCATGCCCTCGGCTTTGAAGGCGGGCTGGCGTTGATGCTGATCCCGCTGATGGCCTGGTGGTTTGGCGTAGGCCTGTGGCAGGCCACGCTGATGGAGGCGGGCCTGCTGGTCTTCTTCCTGCTCTACACCTACGTCTTCAACTGGGGATTCGACCGCATCTTCGGCCTGCCGGCCTCGGCGCAGGCGCTGGCTGCGTCGTCCTGAAAACAAAAGCCCGCTCGACGAGCGGGCTTGCATCGCGCTGCCTGCGCAGCAGCAGGCAGCGGTTGGTCGACAGCCGTGGTTACACCGGCAGCGCCACCAGCGGGTTGCCGTTCATCGGGTCGTCCTTCCTGGATGCCAGCGCCCGGGCCAGATCCAGCCCCAGCGCCTTGGCCACGCCGGCGCCGTAGGCCGGGTCGGCCGCGTGGCAATTGCGGATGTGGCGGAACTTGACGAACTCGGGCGCGTCGCCCATGGCGCGGCCGGTGTTGCCGAACAGCACCTGCTTCTGCGCGTCGCTCATCAGCTGGAAGAGCTTTCTCGGCTGCTCGAAGTAGTTGGCATCGTCTTCGTGGAAGCTCCAGTGCTTCGCGTCACCATTGATCTTCAAAGGCGGCTCGGCAAACTCGGGCTGGCCCTGCCACTGGCCGAAGCTGTTGGGCTCGTAGTGCGGGGCGCTGCCGTAGTTGGCGTCGACGCGGCCGTAGCCGTCGCGGTGGTTGCTTGCTACCTTGCAGCGGGCCTTGTTGACCGGGATCTGCTGGTAGTTGGCGCCCAGGCGGTAGCGCTGCGCGTCGGGGTAGTTGAACAGGCGCGCCTGCAGCATCTTGTCGGGGCTCACGCCAATGCCGGGCACCAGGTTGCTGGGCGAGAAGGCCGACTGCTCCACGTCGAGGAAGAAGTTCTCGGGGTTCTTGTTCAGCTCGAACTCGCCGACTTCGATCAGCGGGTAGTCGCCATGCGGCCAGACCTTGGTCAGGTCGAACGGGTGGTAGGCCACCTTCTCGGCGTCCTGCTCGGGCATGACCTGCACGTACATCGTCCACTTGGGGAAGTCGCCGCGCTCGATGGCCTGGTACAGGTCGCGCTGGTGGCTTTCCCTATCCTTGCCGACGAGGGTCTCGGCCTCGGCATCGCTCAGGTTCTGGATGCCCTGCTGGGTCTTGAAATGGAACTTGACCCAGAAACGCTCGCCCGCGGCGTTCCAGAAGCTGTAAGTGTGCGAGCCAAAGCCGTGCATGTGGCGGTAGCTGGCGGGAATGCCGCGGTCGCTCATCACGATGGTGATCTGGTGCAGCGCTTCGGGCAGCAGCGTCCAGTAGTCCCAGTTGTTGGTGGCCGACCGCATATTGGTGCGCGGGTCGCGCTTGACCGCCTTGTTCAGGTCGGGGAACTGGCGCGGATCGCGGATGAAGAACACCGGCGTGTTGTTGCCCACCATGTCCCAGTTGCCCTCCTCGGTATAGAACTTGAGGGCAAAGCCGCGGATGTCGCGCTCGGCATCGGCCGCGCCGCGCTCGCCGGCCACGGTGGTGAAGCGGGCGAACATCTCGGTCTGCTTGCCCACTTCGCTGAAGATTTTTGCGCGGGTGTATTTGGTGATGTCCTTCGTCACCGTGAAAGTGCCGAAGGCGCCCGAACCCTTGGCGTGCATACGCCGCTCCGGGATCACCTCGCGCACGAAGTTGGCCAGTTTTTCGTTGAGCCACACGTCTTGCGCCAGGAGCGGACCGCGCGAACCGGCCGTCAGGCTGTCGCGGTTGCTGGGCACCGGAGCGCCAAAGTCGGTCGTCAGATGGGTGACGGGGCAGCGGGGCGTGGTGTTATCGGTCATGGCAATTCCTGTCTGGGGAAGAAAATGGAATACCGAAGTGTCGGTGTCCGTCATGATAGGCAACAGTGATCGAAGTTAAAAATTGATTGATTTCATATTGCCGATAGTGAAATTCAAACCCATGCCTTCTTCCCGCGCACTGGCAGCCGCGGCCTGCCTGGCGGGCGCGCTGCTGGCCGGCTGCGCGTCGCACGCGCCGGCGCCCCATGGCGCGGTGCGCGGCCCCGATGCCAGCGGCCAGGAATGGCTGCAATCGGACGTCAACCGCATGGCCACGCTGGCGATGCAGGCCAACCTGGACAGCCTGTACCGGCTGATGGACAAGCTCTACCAGCGCAACCCTCGGCAGTGGCGCAGCGCCGGCCATACCAACCGAGCGCAGGCCATGGCCGGGGTGGAGGGTGTGCAGAATTTTGTGTAAACGGACAATCCACCGCCGGCGTAAGCCGGCCTGTCCGTAAGCGCAATGAACACCAAGAAACACGACGTACCCGAAGAACTGCTGTCTGGCCTGCTGGCCAAC
>NZ_BAABBP010000023.1:0-62871 GCF_039538025.1 Comamonas faecalis | reverse complement strand
AGCCAGAAGTGGACCATGCCCATCCGGGATTGGAAGGCCGCGCTGACCCGCTTTACCATTCAGTTCGGAGACCGCATCTCCGTCAATTGAAGTCCGACCCGTTTACACAAAAATTCGGACACGCCCGCGTCAGCGCCATCTCCTGCACCACTTGCCACAGCGGCATGTGGCGAAAAAGCGCCAATCCGATCACCAGCCATACGGCGTGTTCGGCTGGCAGTTTGCGCCGGCGCACCGATGCCTTGCCCGTGGCCTCCAGCGCTTGTTCTATCCAGGCCGGATCCAACAGCGCGCTCAACTCGGCTATCCCGTTGGCGGGCAGTGCCTCCAACGTCTCGTTCAGGGTGATCTGCAGCAGGCTCAAAGCAAAAAAGGGAACGTGGTTAACACGCTCCCTTTTTAGACCAATTCAGCCTCGCCCTGGCTTAACTGATCGGCATTGGGCATGCAGCCGGCTTTGGGGGGCGTCAGCGCATCACTTGACGTGGTTGCCGATCAGTTTTGCCAGTTCGAACATGGACACCTGAGGCTTGCCGAACACTTCCTTGAGTTTGGCGTCTGCGTTGATCATGCGTTTGTTGGCGGCGTCCTGCAGGTTGTGCGCCTTGATGTAGACCCATAGCTTACTGATGATTTCCGTGCGCGGCAGCGGCGCCGCGCCGACGACGGCGGCCAGTGCGGGGCTGGGCGTCAGGGGCTTCATGAAAGCCGGGTTGGGAGCGCGCTTCTTGGCGGGGGTGCCGCTGGCAGCGGATTTGGCGGTGACCATATCGAATCCTTGTGCTTGGGTAGGAGAGCAGCAGACCCCGCAGGGTTGCTGGCACGGCAATGCTAATGGCAAAAATCCATACGTCGCACGCGGATGCGCCGTTTTTTGCACGCTCTGCCCTTTGTTGCCGGTGGTTGCGCCACACAATGCTGCAGCAAACATACAAACCACGAGGATGCGTACATGGTGACTTCTACTTCAGCGAACTTCAGTACCTGTGATTTGTGCGATGAGCACAAGGACGGCAGCCAGGGTGTTTTCAGGGTGTTGCCGCCCGTCTTTCTACAGTTTGGCGGCCTGCAAGCTTTTTGCGGCCCGGCCCGCACGGTGCAGTGTCTGGAGGACAACACCCTGGTCAAGGCCGCGGTGGAGCAGGACGGCGGCGGTCATGTGCTGGTGGTGGACGGCGGCGCGTCGCTGCGCCGCGCCCTGGTAGGTGGAAATATTGCCGCGGCTGCGGCGCGCAATGGCTGGGCGGGCTTGCTCATCAATGGCTGCGTGCGCGATGTGGCCGAACTTGAAGCCGAGCCGATTGGCATTCGCGCGCTGGCGCCGATGCCCATGCCCACGCAGCGGCGCGGGCAGGGCGTGGCGGATCTGCCGGTGCAAATACAGGGCGTGTGGGTGCGCCCGGGCGATTGGATCTATGCGGACGCGGATGGCATCGTGGTCAGCGATCGGCCATGCGTGCTTGGCCGGTCTTGATGCATCCGCTGCTTTGCGGCCCATCGCAAGGGTTGTGCGCGGCGGTTGTCGTATTGGCGGTGTTGCGGCGACTGCGGCAGTCCGGCTTTGCTAGGCAGAGGAAGTGCAGGATGGTGGTGATATTTTCGGGTTGCAGGAATGCTATTCCACATTGTGAGATTTAACGCAATTGCACTCTTGTGCGGCTTTTCGTCTGAAGGGTGTTATTTTCATAATCAGAAAAATACATGGCAATTTATTGATTTATATGATATAAATTTACGTCTTCTATAAGACATAAGAATTTTTTAAGTCTTCTATAAGACATAGAATTGAACCCAAGGGAGCCAGCCGGATCCCGCAATTTTCAACCTTTGGAGAGCGCAAATGCCTGATTCCTTGAATGCACAACTGAGCCGCGAGCAACAAATCGCCGCCCTGGAGAAAGACTGGGCCAGTAACCCACGTTGGAAGAGCGTCAAGCGTGGCTACTCTGCGGCGGACGTGGTGCGCCTGCGTGGCAGCCTGCAGCCTGAGTACACGCTGGCACAGCGCGGTGCAGAAAAGCTGTGGGAGAAGATCAACGGCGGCTCCAAGAAGGGCTATGTCAACGCCTTCGGCGCCATCACCGCTGGCCAGGCCATGCAGCAGGCCAAGGCCGGGCTGGAGGCGGTGTACCTGTCGGGCTGGCAGGTGGCTGCCGACGGCAACACCAGCGAGACCATGTACCCCGATCAGTCGCTGTACGCCTACGACTCGGTGCCGACCATGGTGCGCCGCATCAACAACACTTTCAAGCGCGCCGACGAGATCCAGTGGAGCCGTGGCGTCAACCCCGGCGACAAGGAATTCATCGACTACTTCCTGCCCATCGTGGCCGACGCCGAGGCCGGCTTTGGCGGCGTGCTCAATGCCTTCGAGCTGATGAAGAACATGATCGGCGCGGGTGCCGCCGGCGTGCACTTCGAAGACCAACTGGCTGCAGTGAAGAAGTGCGGCCACATGGGTGGCAAGGTGCTGGTGCCCACGCAGGAAGCTTGCGAGAAGCTGATTGCCGCGCGCTTCGCCGCCGACGTGATGGGCGTGCCCACCATCGTGCTGGCCCGCACCGATGCCGAGGCCGCCAACCTGATCACCAGCGACCACGACGCCAACGACAAACCCTTCCTGACTGGCGAGCGTACGCAAGAGGGCTTCTATCGTGTCAAGAACGGACTGGAGCAAGCCATCAGCCGGGGCGTGGCCTACGCTCCGTATGCCGACCTGGTGTGGTGCGAGACCGGCGTGCCTGACATCGGCTTTGCCCGCGAGTTTGCCCAGGCCGTGCTGGCTGCCTGCCCCGGCAAGCTGCTGTCCTACAACTGCTCACCATCGTTCAACTGGAAGAAGAACCTCAACGACAAGCAGATCGCCTCGTTCCAGGAAGACCTGTCAGCGCTGGGCTACAAGTTCCAGTTCATCACGCTGGCCGGCATTCACAGCAACTGGTACAACACCTTCAAGTTCGCGCACGAATACGCGCGCGGCGAAGGCATGAGGCACTACGTCGAAATGATCCAGGAGCCCGAGTTCGCCGCGCGCGAGCAGGGCTACACCTTCGTGTCGCACCAGCAGGAGGTTGGTGCGGGCTACTTCGACGATGTGACCACCGTGATCCAAGGCGGCTCGTCCAGCGTCAAGGCGCTGAGCGGCTCGACTGAGGAAGAGCAGTTCCACTGAGCTTGATCGCCATGCCGACCTGAACGGGCGGCATGGCGATATAAAAGCAAAAGCCAGCCGGTTTTATAGCCGACTGGCTTTTTTGCATTGGATAGCTGTCGTCGCTGTCAGCTGGCGCGCAGCTTGGTGCCAAAGGCCGAGCCGGCCAGAGCGAATACCGAATTGGGAACACCCTGGGCAGGGAATTGCGTACGCGCACGCGGTTTGACGACTGCACGGGCGTTGGCTGCGGCGGCCTTGCCCGTGGGCGCGGCGGCACTGTGCTTATGGTTGCGGCGGTGTTGTGCAACCAGGTCGGCAATCGTGATCGACTGCAGATAGTCCATGACGCGCGTCTGAAAGTTGGACCACAACTCTGCCGTCATGTCTGGTTGCTCGGCATTGGCTTGCGCGGCATCGGCGTTGCCGCGTTTGAGGAAGCGCTCGCAAGCGGTGATGACATCGGCAGTGGACAGCGTTTGCGCGTCCTGGCGCAGCACATAGCCACCGCCCGGACCACGGATGCTGCGTACGATTTCGGCACGACGCAGGGCGCTGAAAATTTCTTCCAGCTGCGACAGCGCAATGCCCTGGCGGGTGCTGATCGCGGGTAAGGCCACTGGATGGCCGTGTGAATGCAGGGCCAGGTCAGTCAGGGCCGTTACGGCCAGCTTGCTTCGGGTTGTCAGGCGCATGGTGAAATCCTTGTGTTTATGACTTCAAAATTGGTGCAGGCGAACGGCTGGCCAGCGTGGCGCAACCAGCCTGCACGACACGGTATTTGGTGTGAGATGCTGCGAACTAGTTCCCGCAGTATTTGCTGCGCGCCTTTCTATTTCTTATCTTTGTCCATGTCCTGCCTATCCGTTATGCGACGAAATGGGCTGTTTCTGGCAGCGACGCAGTTGAGAAAGCGGGCAATGGCAACAGATTTGCGCGGCTAGGTGAGGGCGTGTGCTTTGGCATGGTTGGTGAACCAGTCGCGCCGTTGCGTTGCATGGCAGAAAAAACTCAAGAACCACGCTGATGAGCCGAATACGGGATAGAAGCCATTAAAGACCTTGTCCGATCCATGGATTGTAACGTGGATGCAAGTTTCACGTTGGCTGAGCAAAAGAGGGAGCAATGATGATGGACGTGAGCCTGCAGCCCCCTGTGATGGCTGCGCACGACGGGACGCATGTTGCCGCATGGGGGTGGAGTGAGCGCTTTCGCATGCCCTTGTACAAGCCCGGCACCCGCGTGCGCAGAATGGGGCAGTGGGAGACGATCAGCCATGTCGCGCTGCGACGTGACGACATGGTGATCTACCTGACTGGGCAAGCCGATCCGGTCGATCCGCTGGAATTGGAGCTGGAGCCCACCGTGTTCACCACGCTTCGGGTTCCGGACGTGCTTTATCCGGCTGGCAGCCTGGTGTCTAACAGGCGTTGAGCCGGGCCTCAGGTCACGCTAGCAACGACTGGCCCATGCGTACCGGTATCGTGGCGGTCAGCGACGGGTTCCACTGCAGCGCGCCGCGCTGCAGCAGTAGCACCACGGTCGACCCCAGCTGGAAGCGGCCCATCTCGTCGCCCTGGCTCAGGCTGGTCGCGCCTTGCGGATAGTCCCAACTGCGGATCTGGCCCGAGCGTGGCGGATTGACCTGGCCGTGCCACACGGTTGCCATGCTGCCAACAATGGTTGCGCCAACAAGTACCAGCGCCATCGCCCCTAGCGGCGTATCGAACATGCACACCACCCGCTCATTGCGGGCAAACAGGCCCGGCACGCCTCGTGCCGTCGTCGGATTCACGGAATACAGTGAGCCGGGTACGTGGGTCATGTGCTGCAGTTGCCCGTCGCAAGGCATGTGGATGCGGTGGTAGTCGCGCGGGCTGAGATAGATCGTGGCGAACAGGCCGTCGTTGAAGCGCGCGGCCAGCGCTGCGTCTCCGCCCAGCAGCGCCGTACTGGAGTAGGCGTGCCCTTTGGCCTGGAAGATCTGATCGCCGGCAATCGGCCCGATCTGGCTGATGGCGCCATCGACCGGGCTGATGAATGCACTATCGGCCAGCGGGCGCGTGCCTGGGCGCAGCGCGCGGGTAAAAAATGCGTTGAAGCTGGCGTAGCTGGCGACGTCGGAGTTGGCGGCCTCGTTCATGTCGACGCGGTAGCGTGCGACGAACCAACGAATGAAAGCGGTGGTCATGGCGCCGCCCTGCCACCAGGCCATGCGGCCGGCAAGCGCGGTCAACGCTTGTTTGGGAAGCAGATGTTGCAGGGCCACGGAAAAACGTTCAGACACGGGTAATGGTTCCACGCAAGAGGCTGGGCGAAAGGTTTGCGATTGTAGCGACGCACTTGCCAGCGACCGCAGAGGCACTGTTGGTGCCAACTGCCTGCCCGAAGGCGCGACAAGTGTCAGTGAGTATTTGCTGGTGTCATCAACGCTGTACAATCAGTAAGTTTTACTTCAGTGCAGCGCTGGTTTCGTCTGCTTTTGCCACGCCTGGATGTACGAGGGCGTGGCGAAATGGTGGGATTTCGCACGTAATCCGCTTTTGCGGTCGTGGCGAAATTCAACATCGGCACGATGCGGTATTCCAGTTCGGGCAGGGCGGCATCGACAAGGGTGTCATGGGCGTGCACTGGCGATATAACCTCCGATACACTGAAACAGAGGACTCATGGCCAAGGAAGAACTGATTGAAATGCAAGGTAGCGTTACCGAAGTGCTGCCCGATTCGCGCTTCCGTGTGACGTTAGACAACGGACACGAACTGATTGCCTACACTGGCGGAAAAATGCGCAAGCACCATATCCGTATTCTGGCGGGCGACAAGGTTTCGCTGGAAATGTCGCCTTATGACTTGTCCAAAGGGCGGATCACCTTCCGCCACCTTCCAGGTCGAGGCCCCGGCCCCAACTCCAACCGTTGAAATGCGCGTCGAGTGGGTTGCAATTGCGCAGAAATGAAGCGGCGCCAGGTTAGAATACGCGCCGTCGGAGCGTAGCGCAGCCTGGTAGCGCATCTGCTTTGGGAGCAGAGGGTCGCGAGTTCGAATCCCGCCGCTCCGACCAATACATAGTCCGGGCACCTCCGCAGGTGTCCGGATTTTTTTATTCTTCCATTGAAAATCAATAAATTATTGTTCGTACGTGTCCGCTAACGTGCGCCGACAGCCAGCGCAAACGGGGGGCAAACGGGGAACAAAACAGGCGGGGGCTAAAATTTCGGCGTTTGTTCCCCCGGGAATGGCGCAAACCCAGCAGTGGCGCGGGTTTGCCGGTTTTTCCGGTGTCGTGATCCACCGGCAAGCCGGCTACCAAAACCGAGGTATCCAATGCTGACCGATGCCGAATGCCGAAACGCGACCTGCCGCCAGAGAAGAAGCGCGCCCGCCTGGCCGATGCGGGCGGTCTGTATCTGGAGATTGCGCCCAGCGGCTCGAAGCGCTGGTTCTGGAAGTACCGCGTCAACGGCAAAGAGGGGTGCCTGGCGATTGGCAGTTATCCGGCCGTGAAGCTGCCAGCCGCACGCCAGGCGCGCGACGATGCCAAGGCGCAAAAGGCCGGTGGCGCCGATCCTGTGAAGTCGCGCCAGGTGGCACGAGCCATGGTCGCCGACACGCTGGGTGCTGCAGAGCGGATGATCGAAGCCGCCGTCGAATACTCTCTTGAGAGGAAGCAGTTTGGCGTGCCTATCGCCTCGTTCCAGGCGGTGAAGCATATGTGCGCCGACATGGCCGCGAGAGTCGAGCCTTGCAAGGCGCTGCTATGGCATGCGGCCTTCGTCGTCGCGAACGGCATGTCGGAAGGCCCTGCCATGGCATGTCTTGCAAAAAGCCATCTTTCCGATGTCGGGCGTTTCGTGGCCCGTACGGCGACCGAGGTCCACGGAGGCATAGGTTTCACCGACGCGCTCGGCTTGCACCTATGGTTCAAGCGCATCGGCGTGAACCGGCAACTGTTCGGCGGGCCTGAATTCCTGCGTGCCGAGGCAGCCCGCATGCAAGGCTGGACTGCATAGATCATCCTGGCTAATGGCGAGGTTGTTCCATTAGCGTACCTGTGGAATGACCGCCCGCGTTTACGCGCATTTGTATGCAGTTCGGGTTGGCGCAGGCAAAAGAAAACCCAGCCGCATGGGCTGGGTTTTCGGTCGCTGGTCAAGGCGAGTGCGGACGTTTATTCCACCTTGGCCTTCTCGCGCAGTTCCTGCTGGAACTGCATGAGTTTTTGCTGCTGCAGCTGCTGGGCGATCTGGGGCTTGACGTCATCGAGCTTGGGCAGCTCGGCGTCGCGCACGTCGTCCAGGCGGATGACGTGCCAGCCGAACTGGCTCTGAACCGGGGTGTCGGTCATCTGGCCCTTGTTCAGCTTGACCATGGCCTCGGTGAATTCGGGCACATAGCTGGCCGGGCTGGCCCAGTCCAGGTCGCCGCCACGTGCGCCCGATCCGGGATCCTTGGATTGCTTCTTGGCGATGTCCTCGAACTTGGCGCCCTTCTTGATCGAGGCGATGATGGCCTTGGCGTCGGCCTCCTTGTCGACCAGGATGTGGCTGGCCTTGTATTCCTTGCCGGCGTTGGCGGCGACGAACTTGTCGTATTCGGCCTGGATGTCGGCGTCGGTGACCGGGTGGGCGTTCTGGTAGTCGGCAAACAGTTCACGAATCAAGATGGTCTGGCGCGCCAGCTCCATCTGGGTCTTGTAGTCGGCCGTGTTCTCCAGGCCGCGCTTGGTCGCCTCCTGCATGAAGATTTCGCGGGCGATCACTTCTTCCTTGATCTGGTCTTCCATCTCGGCGTTGACCGGGCGGCCCGAGCGCTCGAGTTGATCCTTGAGCACTTCGACGCGCTCCTTGGGGATGGCCTTGCCGTTGACGATGGCGAGGTTTTGTGCGGCAACAGGCAAGGCGACGCTGCCCAGCATGGCAGCGGCCACCAGGCCGGACATGAGCTGTTTCTTCATGAAAAATCCTGAACGGGGGAGAGATGGCGCGGGCAACGAACCCGCAGCGCTTTTGAGCGTGATGTCGTCAAAGAGTTTCAATGGCGATGGCATGCGCGCCATGGTCAATAAAAATCTGCAGCGCATCATACACAAGCCGATGGCGCGCAACGCGGCTTTTTCCGTCGAACGCGGGGCTGGCAATGCGCACCCGGAAATGCGTGCCAAAACCTGTTCCGTTGGCGCCGGCATGGCCTTCGTGCTTCCAGCTTTCGTCCAGCACTTCCAGGCTGGTGGGCACCAGCGTCTGCTGCAAATGACTTTGCATGGCCTGGGCGGTGACGGCAAAAGAGGCGTCGGTCATGGTTGTGCGTCCTTGGAGGGGTGGGTGTCTGCCGCGTCGTGCTCGATGTGGCGGGTCAGGTAAAGCGCCTGGCCGACGATGAAGACGAGCGGGAACACGTAGCCCCACAGCTTGAAGTCGGCCCAGGCGTCGGTGGACCAGAAGGCGGCCACGTAGCCGTTGAGCGTGGACATGAACAGGCAGTACAGCACCCAGGCCACGCTGAGCCTGTGCCACACGGCGTCGGGCAGGGCGAGCTGGCTGCCCAGCATGACGCGCAGAAAGTTCTTGCGGTAGCCCCACAGCGCCACGGCCAGCGCCAGCGCCATGGCGGCGTAGAGCACGGTGGGCTTCCACTTGATGAAGCGGTCGTCCTGCAGGCCCAGCGTGAGGGCGCCGAAGATCAGGATCAGCGCAAGCGTCGCCTTGTGCATCGTCGTCAGCTTCTTGTCGATGGCGTAGATGATGGCCATCTGCACGCAGGTGGCGGCCATCAGCACTGCCGTGCCGGCGTAGATGCCCTGCAGCTTGTAGGCGACGAAGAACAGCAGGAGGGGCAGAAAGTCGAGCAGCAGTTTCATGGCGGGGTGGGTTCAAACTCCAGCGAGGCCGAGTTCATGCAGTAGCGCTGGCCGGTGGGTGCAGGGCCGTCGGGAAACACATGGCCCAGGTGGGCTCCGCATTGGGCACAGACTGTCTCCACGCGCACCATGCCGTGGCTGCGATCCTCGATTTCGCGGATCGCGCCCGGCACCGCCTGCCAGAAGCTGGGCCAGCCGCAGCCGGCGTCGAACTTGGTGTCGGATACGAACAACGGTGCGCCGCAGCAGATGCAGTGGTAGCGGCCGTTGTTCCAGTGCTGATTGTATTGGCCGGTGAACGGGCGTTCGGTGGCGGCGTGTCGCGTGACTTCATAGGCGCCGGGTTCGGCATTCTTGTCTCGCAACACCTGTTGCCACTGCGTTTCGGTTTTCTGGATGGGATAGGTCATGACGAGCAGCTCAAGGCAATGGAGTGGGCCCAGTCGGGCGGCAGGCCGGCCCAGTCGGCGTGATCCGGGCGTTCTTCAAATGGATGCTGCAGCACGGTTTGCAAGGTGTGCACCACGCTGAAGTCGCCCTGCCGTGCCGCGTCGATGGCCTGTTCGGCCATGTAGTTGCGCAGCGCAAAGCGCGGATTGGTGCGCAGCATCCGCGCTGCGGCGCCCGCCTGTTCGCTGCGCGCGATGCGGCCGCGGTAGGCGGGCAGCCAGGTGTCAAAGCCCTCGCGGTCGACCAGCAGGTCGCGTGCATGGGTGAAGTCATCGTCCGCGACGCTTTGCGACAGGCTGCGCCAGAACAGCGTCCAGTCCACCTGCTGGGCGGCAAGCAGGTGCAGCAGTTGCCACAGCAGGGCAGCGTCGCCTTCTTCGGGCGGGCCTTGCAGTCCCAGCTTGGCGAACATCAGCACCTGGTAATGTGACTCGAAGCTGGCTTCGTAGGTCTGCAGCGCATCCTGCGCGTCATCCTCAGTGCCGATCAGCGGCAGCAGCGCGCGCGCCAGGCACAGCAGGTTCCAGTAGGCGACGGCGGGCTGGCGGTCGAACGCATAGCGGCCCAGGCGGTCGCTGTGGTTGCAGATGTGGTGGGGATCGAAGGCGTCGAGGAACTGGAACGGGCCATAGTCCAGCGTCAGCCCAAGGATGCTCATGTTGTCGGTATTCATCACCCCGTGGCAGAACCCGGCCGCCTGCCAGTGCGCCAGCATCTGCGCGGTGCGCTCGCCGACCGTCTGCAGCAGCGTTTGGTAAGGGTTGTTTGCGGACTGGCACTGCGGGTAATAGCGCTCGATCACATGGTCGGCCAGGCGGCGCAGTTCATCGGTCTGCCTGCGGGCAGCGAAATGCTCGAAATGCCCGAAGCGGATGAAGCTGGGCGCCACGCGCGTGACGACGGCGGCGGTCTCCAGCGTCTCGCGCTGCACCGGCTGCGGCGAGCCCACCAGGCACAGCGCGCGCGTGGTGGGAATGCCCAGTGCGTGCAGCGCATGGCTGGCCAGGTATTCGCGGATCGACGAGCGCAGCACGGCGCGCCCGTCGGCACCACGCGAGTAGGGCGTGCGCCCGCTGCCCTTGAGCTGCACTTCCTGATCCTGCACCGTCTCGCCCAGCCACAGTGCGCGGCCGTCGCCCAGCTGCCCGGCCCAGACGCCGAACTGGTGGCCGCTGTAGACGCTGGCCAGCGGCTGGCTGCCCGGGGCAGTGGCGTTGCCGCTGAAGATCTGCAGCGCCTCGTCGCTGGCCAGCCAGCCGGCGGGCAGCTCCAGAAGTGCGGCCACGTCGTCGCAGCGCGCAACCCAGTGCGGCGCGGGCAGGGGTGTGGGGGCCAGCCGGGTGTAGAAGGCGCTGCCCAGACTGGCGAAGTCGCCGTCGTGGCGCCAGGCAAGAGCAGGAGCGGCAACGGCGGATGGTGCGGAGGCGGGCATGGGCACGATTGTGGTGCAGAGCGCCGCGCTGCACGGCACGCAGGGGATTGCGCCGCCATGTCATGTGCGTGACATGCGGGGGCAGGCAGGGCGGGTGCTTGCGGGTTTTTTCTCTGAAAAACCGGGGAGCGGCCGCTACGATGGCCGGATTGATTCCATGACAACCAAGGAGCTTCTATGTTGGGCCAGATGCAGAGCCAACCCCTGCTGATTTCCATGCTGATGGATTTTGCCGAGCGCCACCATGGCGACGGCGAGATCGTCTCGCGCCGGGTGGAGGGTGACGTCCACCGCTATACCTACCGCGACCTGGCCGGACGCGCCAAGCAGCTGGCCCATGCGCTCGACGGCGCGGGCCTGGCCCAGGGCGACCGCGTGGCGACGCTGGCCTGGAACGGCTACCGTCACATGGAGCTGTACTTTGGCGTGGCCGGTTCGGGCCGGGTCGTGCATACGCTCAACCCGCGCCTGCATCCCGAACAGCTGGCCTGGATCGTCAACCACGCCGAAGACCGCGTGCTGTGCTTCGACATGACCTTCTTGCCGCTGATCCAGGCGGTGCACGGCAATTGCCCGACGGTGAAGCAATGGGTGGCGCTGTGCGACGCGGACAAGCTGCCCGCGGACAGCGGCATTCCCGGCCTGGTCAGCTACGAGGCGTGGATCGGCGGGCATTCCAGCCAGTACATCTGGCCCCAGCTCGACGAGAACACCGCCGCCGGCCTGTGCTACACCAGCGGCACCACGGGCAATCCCAAGGGCGCGCTGTACAGCCACCGCTCCACTGTGCTGCATGCCTACGGCGGCGCGCTGCCCGACGCCATGGGCCTGTCGGCACGCGACTCGATGATGCCGGTGGTGCCGATGTTCCACGTCAACGCCTGGGGCCTGCCCTATGGCGCGACGCTGACCGGCTGCAAGGTGGTCTTTCCCGGCCCGGCGATGGACGGCAAGTCGATCTACGAGCTGATGGAGTCCGAAGGCGTGACCATGGCCGCAGGCGTGCCGACGATCTGGCAGATGCTGCTGAGCCACGTGCAGGGCAACAAGCTCAAGTTCTCTGCGCTCACGCGCACCGTGATCGGCGGCTCGGCCTGCCCGCCGGCCATGATCGACACCTTCCGCGAGGAGTTTGGCGTCGACGTGCTGCACGCCTGGGGCATGACCGAGACCAGCCCGCTGGGCACGGTCTGCACGCTCAAGAACAAGCATCTGGCATTGCCGCGCGAGGAGCAGCTGCAGATCCGCCTCAAGCAGGGGCGCGCCATCTTCGGCGTGGACATGCGCATCGTCGGCGACGACGGCCAGGAGCAGCCCTGGGACGGCAAGACCTTTGGCGACCTGCAGGTGCGCGGGCCCTGGATCATGCAGAGCTATTTCAAGGGCAGCGACCCCTCGGTCAAGGACGCCGCCGGCCACGACTGGTTCCCCACGGGCGACGTGGCGACCATTGACGCCGATGGCTTCATGCACATCACCGACCGCACCAAGGACGTGATCAAGTCCGGCGGCGAGTGGATCAGCTCGATCGACATCGAGAACATCGCGATGGCACACCCGGCCGTGGCCATGGCCGCGTGCATCGGCATGCCGCACCCCAAGTGGGACGAGCGGCCCATCGTCGCCGTGGTCAAGAAGCCCGGCGCCGAGCTCACGCGCGAGGAACTGCTGGCCTTCTACGAGGGCAAGACCGCCAAGTGGCAGATCCCGGACGACGTTGTGTTCGTCGACGCCATTCCGCTGGGCGCGACCGGCAAGATGCTCAAGACGCGCCTGCGCGAGCTGCTCAAGGACTACCGCCTGCCCGGCGCCTGAGCGTATTGCAGCTTGAGCGACGCGCGGCCTGTGGGCCGCGCGTCGCTTAGGTGATAGGTGCTCGGGACTATCCCTGAAGGCCAATGCCCGTGTGACCTGTACGCTGCACACCCATCCATCACGACAGCCGACAAAGGAGAGACACCATGGGTTTTGGTTTGAAGAGGGTCAGTGCAGCGGCGCTGCTGGTCAGCGTTGCCGGCGCCGCGCTGGCGCAGCAGGGCGAGACCGTCAAGATCGCCTGGATGGATCCGCTGTCGGGCCTGATGGCGGCCGTTGGCACCAACCAGCTCAAGACCTGGCAGTTCCTGGGTGAGGAATTCAGCAAGAAGAACCAGTCGGGCGTGAAGTTCGAGGTCATCGGCATCGACAACAAGCTCAGCCCGCAGGAGACCAGCAGCGCGCTGCGCTCGGCCATCGACCAGGGCGTGCGCTACGTGGTGCAGGGCAACGGCTCGGGCCCGGCGCTGGCCATCATCGACGCGTTGAACAAGTACAACGCGCGCAACCCGGGCAAAGAGGTGCTCTACCTGAACTACGCCGCGGTCGATCCGGATCTCACCAACAGCCAATGCAGCTACTGGCACTTCCGCCTTGACGCCGACACCTCGATGAAGATGGAGGCGATCACCACCTACATCAAGGACGAGCCCAGTGTCCAGAAGGTCTACCTGATCAACCAGAACTACTCGCACGGCCACCAGGTCAGCAAATACGCCAAGGACATGCTCAAGAGGAAGCGCCCCGACGTGCAGGTCGTCGGCGACGACTTCGCGCCGCTGGCGCAGGTGCGCGACTTCGCGCCCTATGTGGCCAAGATCAAGCAGTCGGGCGCGGACACCGTGATCACCGGCAACTGGGGCTCGGATCTGGCGCTGCTGATCAAGGCGGCCAACGACGCCGGCCTGAACAACGTGAATTTCTACACCTACTACGGTGGTGTGACCGGCACGCCGACCGCGCTGGGCCCCAACGCGGCGGGCAAGGTCTACATGGCCACGTACGGGCACAACAACCTGCCCGGCGACATCGGCCGCCTGGTGGTCGACTTCAAGAAAAAGTTCAACGACGACATGTATGCCAACGCCGTCTACCACGGCTACTCCATGCTCGACACCGCCTTTGCCCAGGCCAAGAGCACCGACCCGGCCAAGGTGGCCAAGGTGCTCGAAGACATGAGCTTCAACAGCTTCAACGGCGAGGTGAAGATGCGCAAGGCCGACCACCAGTTGCAGCAGGGCCTGTTCATCACACGCTGGGAGAAGACCGATGCCAAGCATCCCAACGACGCGGAGAACACCGGCTACACCTTCGTGCCGGTCAAGTACTACGAGCCCTACGTCGCGAGCACGCCCACCTCGTGCCAGATGAAGCGCCCCTCGTGATCGGCTGACTGCACCTGCGTATCAGGGCCCGAGTCCGCTCGGGCTTTTTTTTGCCCACCACCCCTGTTTTTTCATTGCGGAGCTGCAATGGGTCTAGAGTTTTTCGTCATTTCGCTGCTCAACGGCGTCAGCTACGGGCTGCTGCTGTTCATGCTCAGCTCGGGCCTGACGCTGATCTTCAGCATGATGGGCGTGCTCAACTTCGCGCACGCCAGCTTCTACATGCTGGGCGCCTACTTTGCCTACACGCTGTCGGGCTCCATTGGTTTCTGGCCCGCGCTGGTGCTCGCGCCGCTGCTGGTGGGCGCCATGGGCGCGCTGTTCGAGCGCTACAGCCTGCGGCGCGTGCACAAGTTCGGCCACGTGCCCGAACTGCTGGTCACCTTCGGCCTGTCCTACCTGGTGCTGGAGGTGGTGCAGCTGATCTGGGGCCGCTCGACCGTGCCCTACAACCTGCCCACGCTGCTGCAGGGGCCGCTGTTCACGCTGTACGGCACGCAGTTCCCGCGCTCGCGCGGCTTCATCATGCTGGTGGCGCTTTTGATGCTGCTGGCGGTGTGGCTGGTGCTCACGCGCACGCGCATCGGCCTGGTCATCCAGGCGGCGCTCACGCACCCGCAGACCGTGGAGGCGCTGGGCCACAACGTGCCGCGCGTGTTCATGCTGGTCTTTGGCGGCGGCTGCGCGCTGGCGGGGCTGGCTGGCGTGATTGGCGGCAACACCTATATCACCGAGCCGGCGATGGCCGCGTCGGTGGGCTCGATCATCTTCGTCGTCGTCGTGGTCGGCGGCATGGGGTCGCTTGCCGGCGCGTTCTTCGCGTCGCTCATCATCGGCGTGGTGCAGACCTTGGCCGTGGCGCTGGATTACTCGCTTGCCGGCGCGCTGGCGTCGCTGGGCGTGGGCGTGGACGAGGGCACGCCCGGCTGGCCGCTGCTGCGCCTGACGATCTCGCAGGTCGCGCCCATCCTGCCGTATCTGTTCCTGGTGCTGATGCTGATTTTTCGCCCGCGTGGGCTGATGGGAACCCGCGAGGACTGATGCGATGAACCATTCCAACACCTACCGCTTCCAGCCCCTGAACGTGGGGCGCTGGCTCATCTGGTCGCTGTTTGCGCTGGCGCTGGTCGTCGCGCCGCTGCTGTTCACCAGCGGCCTGGCGCTGACCATGCTCAGCCAGATCGGCTATCTCATCATCATCTGCCTGTCCTACAACATCCTGCTGGGGCAGGGCGGCATGCTCAGCTTCGGCCATGCGGTCTACACCGGCCTGGGCTCGTTCATCGCGGTGCACGCGATGAACATGGCCGGCGGCGGGCAGATCATGCTGCCGCTGATCTTCGTGCCCATCGTCGGCGGGCTGGCCGGCATGTTCTTTGCCGTGCTGCTGGGCTACGTGACGACCAAGAAGTCGGGCACCACGTTCGCCATGATCACGCTGGGCATTGGCGAACTGGTGGCGTCGATGGCGCTGATGTTTCCCGAGTTCTTCGGCGGCGAAGGCGGCATCACCACCGATCGCGTCTACGGCGGCGGCTGGCTGGGTATCACCTTCGGCTCCAACCTGCAGGTGTACTACCTGATCGCCTTCTACTGCTTCGTCTGCACCGCGCTGATGTTCGCCTTCACCGGTACGCCGCTGGGGCGCATCCTGAACGCTGTGCGCGACAACCCCGAGCGCGTGGAGTTCATCGGCTACAACACGCAGCGAGTGCGCTACTTCGGCTTCATCGTCTCGGGCTTTTTTGCCGGCGTGGGTGGGGCGCTGGCGGCGATCAACTTCGAGATCGTCACCGGCGCCGACAGTGTCAGCATGGTGCGCTCGGGCGGCTACCTGCTGTTCACCTTCCTGGGCGGGGCGGGCTTTTTCTTCGGCCCCATCATCGGCGCGGTGCTGCTGGTGTTCGCCTCGGTGCTGCTGTCCGAGCTGTCCAAGGCCTGGCTGCTGTACCTGGGCCTGGTGTTTCTGTTCATGGTCATGTATGCGCCCGGTGGCGTGGCCAGTCTGATCATGATGAACCTGCGGCTGGCCCGCTTTGGCAGGCTGCGCCGCATCGTTCCAGCTTATCTGGCCCTGGGCGGCACCGCGCTGGTGGCGCTCTTGGGCGCGGCGGCCATGATCGAGATGACCTATCACCTTCAGCTCAATGAGGCGCTGGGCAGCGAGCTTGTGTTCCTCGGCGCCCACCTGGACGCGACGGCGCTGACGAGCTGGTTTGGCGCGGGCTTCGTAATGCTGACGGGGCTGGCGCTGTTCGAGCTGTGCCGGCGCCAGTTCGTGCGCCAGTGGGGGCAGATCCAGGAAGACATCGAGCGGGAAATCAAGCGGGGGGAGGCTGCGTGAACACGGCGGAAAACAAGGGCGGCGGCAACGCCGCAGGCGCGGTGGCGCTGGAGCTGCGCGATCTGTACAAGAGCTTTGGCAAGACCGAGATCATCCGCGGCGCCAGCCTGGCGGTGCGTGCGGGCGAGCGCGTGGCCATCATCGGCCCCAACGGCGCGGGCAAGAGCACGCTGTTCAACCTGATCAGCGGGCGCTTTGCGCCCACCAGCGGCCAGGTGCTGCTGCACGGCCAGCGCATCGACGGCAAGGCGCCGTTCGAGATCAACCGCATGGGGCTGTCGCGCAGCTTCCAGATCACCAACATCTTTCCCAAGCTGTCGGTGTTCGAGAACCTGCGCTGCGGCGTGCTGTGGAGCCTGGGCTACCGCTACGCGTTCTGGCGTTTTCTGTCCAGGCTCAAGGACGCCAACGAGCGCGCCGAGCAGCTGATGGAGCAGATCCAGCTGCACAGAAAGCGCGATACGCTGGCGATGAACCTGACCTACGCCGAGCAGCGCGCGCTGGAGATCGGCATCACGATTGCGGGCGGCGCAAGCGTCATCCTGCTCGACGAGCCGACGGCCGGCATGAGCGTGAGCGAGACCGCGCGCTTCATCCGCCTGATCAAGGAGGTGACCGAGGGGCGCACGCTGCTGACCGTGGAGCACGACATGGGCGTGGTCTTCGGCCTGGCCGACAAGATCGCGGTGGTCGTCTACGGCGAGGTGATTGCATTCGACACACCCGAGCGGGTGCGCGCCAACGAGCGCGTGCAGGAGGCCTATCTGGGCTCGGTGGTTGCGGCGCAGCAGGCGGAGGGCGCGACATGCTGAACATGGACAACCTGCATGCCTACTATGGCAAAAGCCACGTGCTGCACGGTGTGGCCTTCGACGTGCAGCCCGGCGAGATCGTCGCGCTGCTGGGGCGCAATGGCTCGGGGCGTTCGACCGCGGCCAAGGCCATCATGGGCCTGGTGGACTGGGAGGGCGCGATCACCTGGAAGGGCCAGAGCCTGGCGGGCAAGAAAGCCTACGAAATCGCCCACTTGGGGCTGGGCTACGTGCCCGAGAGCCGCGACGTGTTCCCCAACCTCACGGTGCACCAGAACCTGTTGCTGGGGCAAAAGGGCAGCGGCCGCGGCAGCCGCTGGAGCTTTGACGACATGTACGAGATGTTCCCGCGCCTGAAGGAGCGGCGCGACATCGAGGCCGGCGTGATGTCCGGTGGCGAGCAGCAGATGCTGACGCTGTGCCGCACGCTGATGGGCGACCCCGACCTCATCATCATCGACGAGCCCACCGAGGGCCTGGCGCCCAAGATCGTCGAACTGGTCGGTCAGTACCTGCTCAAGCTCAAGGAGCGCGGCGTGTCGGTGCTCCTGATCGAGCAGAAGCTCACCATTGCGATGTCCATCTCCGACCGGGTGCTCGTCATGGGCCACGGCTCCATCGTGTTCTCGGGCACACCGGCCGAGCTGCGCGCCAACGAGCGTGTGCGCAAGGAGTGGCTGGAGGTGTGATGTGCCGGCTCACCACCAGCGCTTGCGCTTGAAGAACCACAGCATGATCACGACCACGGCCAGCATCAGCGACAGCGCGAAGGGGTAGCCGTAGCGCCAGTGCAGCTCGGGCAGGTTCCAGGGGCTGGCGGTGTCAAAGTTCATGCCGTACAGCCCGGTGATGAAGGTCAGCGGCAGAAAAATGGTCGCTGCAATGGTGAGCGCCTTCATGATGTTGTTCATGCGCTGGCTGATGGCCGACAGGTAGATGTCCAGCAGGCTGGCGGCCATTTCGCGGTAGGTCTCGACGAAGTCGACGATCACCACACCGTGGTCGTAGCAGTCGCGCAGGTAGACGCGGGTGAGCGCGCTGATCCAGGGCTGGTCGCCGCGCATCAGCGTGGAGATGGCCTCGCGCTGGGGCCACCAGGCGCGGCGCATCAGCATCAGCTCGCGGCGCACCAGGTGGATGCGGTTGCGCGCCTCGCTGCCGGGCTCCAGCAGGATCTCGTCCTCCAGCGTCTCCAGCTCGTCGCCGGTCTGCTCCAGCAGTGCAAAGCCGGTGTCGACGATGGCGTCGATCAGCGCGTAGAGCAGGTAGTCCGCGCCCTGGTTGCAGATGCCGCTGCGCCCGCGGATGCGCTGGCGCACCGGCTCGAACACGTCGCAATCGCCGTCATTGATGCTGATCAGGCCGAAGCGGCCCAGAAACAGCGTGACCTGGTCGACGCGGCACACTCCCTCGGCGTCGCGGTGCACCAGGCTGAGGATGACGCACTGGTGGGTTTCATAGTCCGCCACCTTGGCGCGGCGCTCGCGGTGCTGCACGTCCTCCAGCGCCAGCGCGTGCAGGCCAAACATCTGGCCCAGCGCGGTGAGCTGCCCCGACGTGGGCATGCCCTGCAGGTGCAGCCACAGCACCGCGCCCTCCGCCGGCGCCGGGTGGGCCAGCTGCGCCAGCGTCACCTGGGCTTCTTGCTGCACGCCGTCCGGGCCATAGCGCAGCAGCGTCGCCTGCGCCGCCGGCGGACCCGCGTGGTCGGGCGTGGGAACCAGTGCGCCGGGCGCAGCGCCGGCCGGCGACTGCATGAACGCGTCGTTGCGCCGGCGCAGCCCAACCAGGCGCGCCAGGGTCTTGTGGTGGGTGTTGCGGTGGTGGTTGTTGCGTTCTTTCATGGCGCGGCGTCATCGGCGTGCAAGACGCCTCATTGTGGGCCAAGGTGTGGCAAAACGGCCGCTGGGCGCCTGTGGCGCGACGTCTTGTCCCGACCGGGACAAGTGCCTCTGGTCATGGCCCGGCGGCTGTCTACAATGAAAACTGCACGATCGTACTTTTTCACTTTCCAAGGAAGACACGCATGACGGCGCATTACCAGGTCCACGCAGACGTGGCCGTGATCACACTCGACAACCCGCCGGTCAACGGCCTGGGCCTGGCCACGCGGCGTGGCATTGCCGCGGGGCTGGAGCAGGCGCAGGCGGATGCAGCCGTCAAGGCCATCGTCATCACCGGCGCGGGCAAGGCGTTCTCCGGCGGCGCCGACATCACCGAGTTCGGCACCGACAAGGCCCTGGCCGAGCCCAATCTGCACAGCGTGATTTCAGCTGTCGAAAACTGCAGCAAGCCCGTCGTCGCGGCCATCCACACCGTGTGCATGGGCGGCGGTCTTGAGCTGGCGCTGGGCTGCCATTACCGCATCGCCGCGCCCGGCTGCAGCGTGGCGCTGCCCGAGGTCAAGCTGGGCCTGCTGCCCGGCGCCGGCGGCACGCAGCGCCTGCCGCGCGTGGTCGGCGTGGAGGCCGCGCTCAACATGATCGTCAGCGGCGAGCCGGTCAAGAGCGAGCTGATCGCCAGCGTGCCCGGGCAGAAGCTGTTCGACAAGCTGGCCGCGTCGCCCGAGTCGCTGGCCGACGAGGCGCTGGCGTTTGCGCGCAGCGTCGCCGACGTGCGACCGCTGCCGCTGGTGCGCAACCTGCCGTGCAAGCATCCGCAGGGCGACGCCTACTTCCAGTTCGCGCGCAACATGGTCAAGGGAATGGCCAAGAACTTCCCCGCGCCGCTCAAGTGCCTGGACGCCGTCGAGGCGGCCGCCACGCACAAGAAATTCGATGACGGCCTGAAGGTCGAACGCGAGCTGTTCATCCAGCTGATGTGGTCGCCCGAGTCGCGCGCGCTGCGCCATCTGTTCTTTGCCGAGCGTGCGGCCAGCAAGATCCCCGACGTTCCGGCCGGCACGCCGCTGCGCGAGATCAAGAAAGTCGCCGTCATCGGCGCCGGCACCATGGGCGGCGGCATTGCGATGAACTTCCTGAACGCCGGCCTGCCGGTGACCATCCTGGAGATGAAGCAGGAGGCGATCAACCGCGGCGTCGAGGTGATGAGCCGCAACTACGAGGCCCAGGTCAAAAAGGGCAAGCTCAAGCAGGAGAAATACGAGCAACGCATGGCCCTGCTGTCGACCACGCTGGACTACGCCGCCCTGGCCGACGCCGACCTGGTGATCGAGGCGGTGTTCGAGGATCTGGGCGTCAAAGAGCAGGTGTTCAAGCAGCTGGACGCGGTGATGAAGCCCGGCGCCATTCTGGCGTCCAACACCTCGACGCTGGACGTCAACAAGATTGCCGCCTTCACCGCCCGCCCGCAAGACGTCGTCGGCCTGCACTTCTTCAGCCCAGCCAACGTGATGAAACTGCTGGAAGTGGTGCGCGGCGACAAGACCGCCAAGGACGTGATGGCCACCGTCATGGCCGTGGCCAAGAAGATCAAGAAAGTGGCCGTGGTCTCGGGCGTGTGCGATGGCTTCATCGGCAACCGCATGATCGAGCAGTACGGCCGCCAGGGCGGCTTTCTGCTGGACGAAGGCTGCACGCCGCAGCAGGTCGACAAGGCTATCGAAAAATTCGGCTTTGCCATGGGGCCGTTCCGCATGGGCGACCTGGCCGGCAACGACATCGGCTGGGCGATCAGGAAGCGCCGTTACGTCGAGAAGCCCGACATGAAATACAGCAAGACCGCCGACCTGCTGTGCGAGAAGGGGCGCTTTGGCCAGAAGGTGGGCAAGGGCTGGTACGACTACGCGCCGGGCAAGCGCACGCCCATCCCGAACGCCGAGGTCGAGCAGATGCTCGAGGAGCACCGCAAGAGCTTGGGGCTAACGCCGCGCAAGATCAGCGACGAGGAAATCGTGCAGCGCCTGGTGTTCTCGCTGGTCAACGAGGCCGCCCACATCCTTGAAGAAGGCATTGCCAACAAGGCCAGCGATATCGACGTGGTCTACATCTTTGGCTACGGCTTCCCGGTGCACCGCGGCGGCCCGCTGAACTACGCCAACGAGGTCGGCCTGTTCAACGTCGCTGCGGCAATGAAGCGCTTTGCGCAAAACCCGCTGGACGATGCCGCGTTCTGGCAGCCCGCGCCGCTCTTGCAGCGCCTGGTCGCCGAAGGCAAGCAGTTCTGAGTGCAACGAATTCAAGGAATAGGCATATGACATCCGCAGTGATTGTTTCCACCGCCCGCACGCCGCTTGCCAAGAGCTGGAAGGGCGCTTTCAACATGACCCACGGCGCCACGCTGGGCGGCCACGCCGTGCGGGCCGCCGTGCAGCGCGCCGGCATTGCGCCCGAGCTGGTCGAAGACGTCCTCATGGGCTGCGCCAACCCCGAGGGCGCCGATGGCTTCAACATCGCGCGCCAGATCGCGTTGATGGCCGACCTGCCCGTGACCACCAGCGGCATGACGGTCAACCGCTTTTGCTCGTCAGGCCTGCAGACCATTGCGCTGGCCAGCCAGCGCATCATCGCCGGCGAGGGCGAGGTCTACGTGGCTGGCGGCGTCGAGTCCATCTCTTGCGTGCAAAACGAGATGAACCATCACATGGCCACCGACCCGGTGCTGCTCAAGAAAAAGCCCGAGATCTACTGGAGCATGCTGCAGACCGCCGAGCAGGTCGCCAAGCGCTACGGCATTGCCCGCGACGTGATGGATGAATACGGCGCCGCCAGCCAGCAAAAGGCCTGCGCCGCCCAGGCAGCCGGCCGGTTCGAGGCCGAGATCGCGCCAATCACCGTCACCGCCGGCGTGGTCGACAAGGTGCGCGGCCTGGTCACCAAGGAAGTCACCGTCAGCAAGGACGAAGGCCTGCGCGAGGGCACGACCGTCGAAGGCATCAGCGGCATAAAACCCGCCTTGCCCGGCGGCGTGATTGCCGCGGGCAACGCCAGCCAGTTCAGCGACGGCGCCGGCGCCTGCGTTGTGGTCAGCGAAGACTTCGCCAGCCGCAACAACCTGCAGCCGCTGGGCCGTTTCCTGGGCTTTGCGGTGGCCGGCTGCGAGCCCGACGAGATGGGCATCGGCCCGGTGTTCGCCATCCCCAAGGTGCTCAAAAGGCTGGGCCTGTCCATCCAGGACATCGACCTGTGGGAGCTCAACGAAGCCTTTGCCGTGCAGGTCATCTACTGCCGCGACAAGCTGGGCATTCCGGCCGACCGCCTGAACGTCAACGGCGGCGCGATTGCCGTGGGTCATCCCTACGGCGTCACCGGCCAGCGCCTGACCGGCCACGCCCTGATCGAAGGCAAGCGCCGCGGCGCCAAGAAAGTGTGTGTGACCATGTGCATCGGCGGCGGCATGGGCGCGGCGGGAGTGTTCGAGGTGCTGTAAGCGCTGCCCGGCAGATTCCGCAAACCCCGCGCAGGCCGGCAACAACGGTGCGCGGGGTTTTTCGTGGGCGATGCCCGGCGGGTTGAAGCGTGCTGCGTGATCCGCGCAAATCGTCGCTTAGCAGACAGGCGCGCGCGCGGCGGCCGGTCAGAATCCATCGCATGACTTCACCACTGCGCTCCACCCTTGACTTTCTGCTGCACGACTGGCTGCAGGCCGAATCGCTTACCGCACGTCCGCGCTTTGCCGACCATTCGCGCGAGACCTTTGATGCGGTGCTCGATACCTGTGAGCGCATCGCGCGCGGGAAATACGCGCCGTTCAACCGCATCGTGGACACCGAGGAGCCGCGCACCGAGCCCGATGGCGCCGGCGGCCTGCGCGTGGTGCTGCCCGCCTGCACGCATGACGCGCGGCGCGCCTATGCCGACAGCGGCATGCTGGCCGCGGCGCAGGACTACGAACAGGGCGGCATGCAGCTGCCCTATCTGGTGGACGCGGCGGCCAACGTGTTCTTTGGCTGCGCCAGCATCAGCATCGGCTCCAACCTGCTGACCACGGGCAACGCCAACGCCATCCTGGCGCACGGCACGCCGGCGCAGCAGCAGGTGTTTGCGGCCAACGAGTTCAACGGCCGCTGGGCCGGCACGATGTGTTTGAGCGAGCCGCAGGCAGGCTCGTCGCTGTCGGATATCGCCACGCGCGCCGAACCCGACGGCGAGGGCTTCGACGCCGACCCGTTGGGTCCGCGCTATCGGCTGCGCGGCAACAAGATGTGGATCAGCGCGGGCGAGCATGAGCTGACCGAGAACATCGTCCACTTGGTGCTGGCCAAGATTCCAGGGCCGGACGGCAAACTGGTGCCCGGCGTCAAGGGCATTTCGCTGTTCATCGTGCCCAAGCAGTTGGTTGATGCCGAAGGGCAGCTGACCGGCGAGCGCAACGACATCGCGCTCGCCGGCTTGAACCACAAGCTGGGCTGGCGCGGCACGACCAACACGCTGCTCAACTTTGGCGAGGGCAAATACCCGGTGCGCGCGGAGCAGGGTGGTGGGCTGGACGGCGCAGGTGCGGGTGCCATCGGCTACCGGGTCGGCGCGCCGGGCGAGGGCCTCAAATGCATGTTCCACATGATGAACGAGGCACGCATCGCCATCGGCATGGCGGCGACCGCGCTGGGCCTTGCCGGCTACTACGCCAGCCTGGACTACGCGCGCCAGCGCCTGCAGGGCCGCCCGATGGGCGCCGGCGGCAAGGACGCCGGCGCGCCGCAGGTGGCGCTGATAGCGCACGCCGACATCAAGCGCATGCTGCTGGCGCAAAAAAGCTATTGCGAGGGCGCGCTGGCGCTGAATCTGTACTGCGCCCGCCTGGTCGACGACGGCCGCACCGGCGACGCGCAGCAGGCGCAGGACGCCCGCCTGCTGCTGGAGCTGCTCACCCCGATTGCCAAGAGCTGGCCCAGCGAGAATTGCCTGGAGGCCAACTCGCTGGCCATCCAGATCCACGGCGGCTACGGCTACACGCGCGACTTCTCCGTCGAGCAGTACTGGCGCGACAACCGCCTGAACATGATCCACGAGGGCACGCACGGCATCCAGGCCATGGATCTGCTGGGCCGCAAGGTGCTGATGCAGGGCGGCGCAACGCTGGCCCTGCTGGCCCGGCGCGTGCGCGCGACGGCGCAGGCGGCCGCCGCCGTGCCGCCGCTGGCGCTCCATGCCGCGCAGTTGGGCGACGCGCTGCAGCAACTGCTGGACGTCACGCAAGAGGCCTGGGCCGGCGGCGACGCGCAGCAGGTGCTGGCCAACGCGGTGCCCTATCTACAGGCCTTTGGCCACGTGGTATTGGCCTGGGTTTGGCTTGATCTGGCGCTGGCAACGCTGCGCAGCGACGCGCAGCTGGCGCAGCCCGCCAGCGCCGGCCGCCTGGGCGCGGCGCGCTACTTCTTTCATTACGAGCTGCCAAAGATCGACGCCTGGCTGGCCGTGGTGCGCCGCTGCGACAGCACCTGCGCGGATATGGCGAGCGAAGCGTTCTGAGTGTGGCCGGGGTGCTGAAACGCAGCACCTTGAACACTTGCCTGATTAGCGTCATGTTTCAGACTCCTTCCCCCTGTGGGGGAAGGAGGGATGGGGCTGCTGGCGCATGACTGGCGCTTGATGTGCGCCTACGTCGCTGGCCCCCACCCCAGCCCTCCCCCAAAGGGGGAGGGAGTAGGGCGCAGGTGCACTGAGTCAGAGAACGTGCCTCGAACACGGAGCGACGCCCTCAAAGGAATTGCCTGGAGGTGCTACGCCACCGGTGCCCGCATCGCCCGCTCAAAACCTGACGGCGCCAGGCGCGCGACCAGCGCCGCCACCAGCAGCGCCAGTGCGCACTGCATCCACCAGCCCGGCGCAAAGCTGCCGCTGCCCTGGTGCAGCCGCGCCATCAGCCACGGCGGCAGGGCCGACAGCAGAAAGCCGCCGCCCTGCATCAGCGCATTGAGCGCGCCGGCCTGCAGCGGCGCGTGCAGGTGATCCAGCGCCACCAGCATGAAGAAGGCAAAACACCCGCCCAGGCCTACGCCCAGCAGCGCGCAGGCCGCCAGTGGCATGGCCATTGGCGCCCAGGCCAGCAGCGCAAAGCCCAGCGCCTGGCAGGCCAGCGTGAACCACAGCCAGGGCCGCCGATCTGATCCGCCGCGGGTGGCCAGCAGCGGCAGCAGCAGCGCCGCACATGCCTGCGCCACGCTCAGCAGCGCCACCAGCGTGCCGCTGCGCGATGCACTCATGCCCAGCGCCTGGTAGTGCGGCGCCATCCAGGCCACCATGCTGGCGTAGCCGCCGTTCATCAGGCCAAAGGCCAGCATCAGATACCAGGTGCGCGGGCGGCGCAGCAGCCAGCCAGTGGCCGCGCCGCGCCCGCCGGCCGCTGCCGCCGGCGTGGCCATGCGGCCCAGTTGCCACCAAGCCAGCAGCAGCGCCGCCAGCACCGGCAGCGCCCACAGCGCCAGCGACTGCGTCCAATCAAGGCCCACCTGCAGTGCCAGCGGCGACAGCTGAGCGCCCAGCGCGCCGCCGCCCATCAGCGCGGCCGAGTACACGCCCATCATGGCCGCCACGTGGCCGGGTGTGTGCAGCTTGATCAGCCCGGGCAGCATGCCCTGCACCAGCGCCACGCCCACGCCGCACAACGCGGCCGTGGCAATCAGCCAGGCAGGCAGCAGCCGCAGCGCGCAGCCCGCCGCCAGCAGCACCAGGGCCAAGGCCAGCGTGGGGCGCGCACCCAGGCGGCGCAGCACGGCCGGCGCCGGCCAGGTGCCCGCGCCCATCAGCACCATGGGCAGCAGCGTCAGCCAGGCCAGCGCCTGCAGGCCCAGCCCGGTGTGCGCGGCAATGGTGGGCGTCAGCGGCCCGATGGCGGTGAGGAACGGGCGCAGGTTGAGCGTGACCAACACCACCGTGGCGAGCCACGGCAGCGCGATGCGTGCGCGTTCAGACACGCGGGGCGTCCGGCCAGGGGGCGTCGCCGTACAGCTGGGCGGCTGCGATGCCGGTATCCACGCGCTCGATGGGCAGCGGCGGCGGCGCCAAAGACAGGCGCAGGCGCTGGTAGCTGGCTTCGCTGGACAGGCCGTAGGGCTCGGCGTCCTGGTTGTCGAAGGCGAAGACGACGCGCTCGGCGCCGGCCATGACCAGCGCGGCCAGGCACATCGGGCAGGGGTGGCCGCTGGCGTAGACGGTGCAGCCGGCAAGGCTTGGGTTCTGCCTTGCGGTGGTGGCGGTGCGCAGCGCCTGCATTTCGGCATGGGCGCTGGGGTCGTTGTGGGTGTGGATCTCATTGACCCCGCTGGCCAGCAGCACACCGCGCCGCGCAATGACGGCGCCGAAGGGGCGTCCGCCCTGCAGGCGGTTGGCGTGGGCCAGGTTCACGGCCTGGCGCAGCAGCAGGGCGTCGTTGGAAGTGGAGGTGGCAGACATGGCCGCCGATGGTAAGACAGCGCTGCAAGCGCCGCTTGCGCATGGTGCGCTCGGGGTGATACTCAGGTGCAGCACACACTTCAAAGGATGGAAGATGGCACAGCAGGTTTGGGACGTCGTCGTCGTGGGCGCGGGCATGGCCGGCGCATCGCTGGCCTGGCGGCTGGCGCGCGCAGGCGCCGCGGTGCTGGTGCTCGAACGCGAATCGCAGCCTGGCTACCACAGCACAGGCCGCTCGGCGGCGCTGTTCATGGAGAGCTACGGTACGCCGCAGGTGCGCGCGCTCACGCGCGCCAGTCGTGCCTTCTACACCCACCCGCCGGCCGGGTTTTGCAGCCACCCGCTGCTGCACCCGCGCGGCGTGCTGCATGTGGCGCGCACTGGCCAGCAGGCGCTGCTGGACGAGGCGCTGGCCGCCTACCGCGCCGAGGGGCTGCAGGCCGACCTGCTCGATGCCGCCCAGGCACGGGCGCTGGTGCCCAGCCTCAAGGGCGAGCAACTGCTGGGCGCGGTGCTTGACCGCGACGCAATGGACATCGACGTGGCCGAACTGCACCAGGGCTTTCTGCGCGGTATGGCGCAGGCGGGCGCGCAGCTGCGCTGCGGGGCCGAGCTGGTGCGGGGCCGGCCGGGCTCCGGCAATCAGGCCGCATGGCAACTGCAGTTGGGCAGCGGCCAGGCGCTGCAGGCGCGCGCCGTGGTCAACGCCGCGGGCGCCTGGGCCGATGCGGTGGCCGGCTGCTGCGGCGCGCAGCCGCTGGGCATAGAGCCGCGCAGGCGCACCGCGTTCACCTTTGACCCGCCGGCGGGCGTGGACGTGCGTGCCTGGCCGGCGGTGATCGCCGTGGACGAGAGCTTTTACTTCAAGCCCGATGCCGGCCAGTTGCTGGGATCGCCCGCCAACGCCGACCCGGTGCCCGCGCACGACGTGGTGGCCGAGGAGCTGGACGTGGCCACCGGCATCCACCACATCCAGGAGTGGACGAGTCTGCAGATCCACCGTCCGCGCCATACCTGGGCCGGTCTGCGCAGCTTTGCGCCCGACGGCGACCTGGTCATCGGCTGGGATGCGCGCCAGCCGGGCTTTTTCTGGCTGGCCGGTCAGGGCGGCTACGGTATCCAGACCGCCGCCGGCGTGTCGCTGCTGGCCTGTGCGCTGCTGCGCGGCGATCCGCTGCCGCCGGCGCTGGCCGAGCAGGGCGTCGACCCGGCGCGCATGAACCCGGGGCGGGCGATGTCATGACCAAGACCCTGCTGATCGTCTACCACTCGCTCACCGGCGGCACGCTGCAGATGGCGCAGGCCGTGCAGGCCGGCGCGGCTGCCGAGCCCGCGGTGCAAGTGCGCCTGCTGCACGCCGCGCAGGCCGGCGTGCCGGACGTGCTGGCGGCCGACGGCTACGTGTTCGCCACGCCCGAAAACCTGGCCAGCATGAGCGGCATGCTCAAGGACTTCTTCGACCGCACCTATTACGGCGCGCTGGAGCGCATCGAAGGCCGCCCCTACGCCGCGCTGATCTGCGCCGGCAGCGACGGCGAGGGGGCGGCGCGCCAGATCGCGCGCATCGCGCTGGGCTGGCGCCTCAAGCCCGTGGCCGATCCCATCATCGTCTGCACCCACGCGCAGACGCCCGAGGCCATTTTGGCGCCCAAGACGATTGCCGCTGACGAGCGCGAGCGCTGCCGTGCGCTGGGCGAAGCGCTGGCCACGGGGCTGGCGCTGGGGGTGTTTTAGGGCGTGTTTACGACCTCACCACGATGTTCGCTGATCCATAAAGGCGGTGGCTGCAAGGCGCAAAGCGCAGCCGCTCTGGCGGCCCAGCGAGCATTTGCTTGCGCCGCAGACGCGACCTTTGCGGGCCAACCCTTCGGGTAAGGCAGCAAAAGACGGCACGCAACGTCGTGGATTTTGTCCAGGCCACCTACAGGCGCCGCGACACGTCTGCGAAGCGAGTAGGGCCTTGTGGAAGTTCCGCTGTGCCTGCGGCGGGGACTGCCTACAGTGGTTTCACTTTCACCATCAACGAGAGGCCTACCATGAACAAGCCCATGAAACTCCTGGCCGTGGCATCTGCCGCGGGCGCACTGGCACTGCTGGCCGGCTGTGCCAGCACCCCCTGGGGGACGACCACCTACGTCGCGCAGCTGCAGCCGATGAATACCGCGGTAACCGGCAGCGCCACCACCGGCCAGGCGACGTTTACAGAGCGGGGCGGCCAGCTGGTGATGGACGTGCAGGTCAGGGGCGCGCCGGCCAACATCGAGCACTGGCAGCATTTCCACGGCTTCAAAAACGGGCAGCCGGCCACCTGTCCGGCAGCTGGCGCGGATACCAACCGCGACGGCATCGTCGACCTGATCGAGACCGGCCCCAGCGCCGGCACGACGATGGTGCCGTTCATCCAGCACCCGGCCAGCATGGACATTCCGCATGGAACCTACCCGGTGGCCGACGCCAGCGGCGCCTACCACTACCGCGTGACCGTGCCGGTGGCCGAGCTGCAGGCGGCGTTTGCCAAGCAGTTCCCGGGGCAAAAGCTCGACCTGGATCGCCGCGTGGTGTTCATCCACGGCGTGCCGGCCAGCACTAGGCTGCCGGCCAGCGTGCAGTCGCTGGGGCCGATTCCGGCGCAGGTGACGCTGCCGATTGCCTGTGGCGTGATCAAGAAGGCGGGTTGAAGGCTGGCCGGCAAGAGGCCGGCTAGTCAGCCGGGCTGGGCCTGAGGCTCTGCGGGCGCCGGCAGGTGGCGCGTGGGCAGCAGCAGCGACACGCCGGCGGCCAGCATCAAGAGCGCCGCCGCCATGCCAAATGCCACCCAGTGTGTGCCCAGGTGCTCGTAGCCCCAGCCGCCCAGCCAGGAGCTGATCATTGCGCCCACCTGGTGGCTCAGGTAAGCCCAGCCGTAGAGCACGCCGACCAGGCGCACGCCGTAGACGTCGGCCAGGATGGCCGAGGACAGCGCGATGGTGCCGGCCCAGGCCAGCCCGCCGATGACCGAGGTGCCGTACAGCTGCAGCGCGTTGCCCGCCAGCAGCAGGCCGATGAAGCCGAAACCGCGCACCAGGTAGATGGCCGCCAGCAGCGTGCGCCGCTGCATCACGTCGGCCAGGCGGCCCAGCGCCATCGTGCCGGGAATGGCGACCAGCCCGATCAGGCCGATGCCCAGGCTGCTGGTCGTGGCATCGAAGCCATGGTCCATCAGCATGGGCATGCCGTGCGTGCCCAGCAGGTTCATGCTGAATCCGCAGGTGAACAGGCCCAGCGAGATCTTCAAGAAGGTGGAGGTGCGCATGGCCTGGCCCAGGCTGTAGTGCGCCAGCGGCGCGGGCTGGGCTGCCGCCGCATGGCCCGCGCTGCCCGCGTGGCCTGCGGGTGCGCTATCGCCGCCCTCGGGCGCCGCGTCGCGCACCACCCACAGAGCGACCGGCACGGTGAGCAGCATGAACAGCGCCACATAGCCCAGCAGCGTGGCCTGCCAGCTGGCGTACTGCAGCGCGGTGCCCAGCACCGGCGTCATGATGGCGATGCCGGCCATCGAGCCGGTCGAGAGAAAAAACAGTGCCATGCCGCGCCGACGCTGGAACCAGCGGGTGATGACCGGCGTCATCGCCACCGGGCTGGTCAGAGCGGAGCCCACCGACATCAGCACGCCAAAACTCATCAACAGCCCCCAGGTCGAGCGCGTGTTGACCGCCCACAGCGTGGCCAGCACCAGGATGGCCGTGCCCGCCAGCAGCACGTCGCGCGTGCCCCGGCGCGCCACCAGCCAGCCGGCCACCGGCATGGCCAGGCCGTAGCACAGCATGCCGACGGCGACGATGGAGGCCAGCAGGCTGCGCGAGAAGCCCAGGTCGTGCGCCATCGGCAGGAACAGCGGGCCTATGCCCAGGCGCAGCCCGACGGTCAGCAGCGTGACCAGCGTGGCGCCGGCGACGATGTTCCAGCCGTAGTACCAGCGGGAGGTGGTGGATGGGGCGGTCATGCGGCTTGTTGTATGCGATTGGCGCGTGCGCCGGCTGCGGTCAACCCGTATTGGTGAACGCCTTTGGCGAGGCCTGCGGGCGTTGGTGGCGATGGGTGGCTACGCCGCCGGCACGGACGGCGGTGCGGGGGGTGCCGATGGGCGCCCGCTTGTGTCCAGCAGCTGCATGCTTGCCTGCAGGCCGGGGCTGCCGCCAGGCAGGGGCGAATCCAGCCGCAGCTGGCCGCCGTGCTTGTGCACGATGGTGGCCACGATGGACAGGCCCAGGCCATAGCCCGCGTGGTCGCTATGGTGGCGCACGTGGCGCTGCTGCAGTGTTTGCAACTGTGCGGGGGGCACACCGGGGCCGTGGTCGCGCACCGTGAGCGTGCAACCGGGGCCGACGAGGATTTCCACGCTGGCGCCCGCCGCATAGCGCAGCGCGTTCTCGACCAGGTTGCGCAGCGCAATGGCCAACGCGTCGAAGTCGCCCAGGGTCACGGGGGGCGGCTCGTCCGTGCCGCTCACCAGCTCCAGCCGGTCGGCGTGGGTCTCGTCGCGCCAGAATTCCTGCGCCACCGTGGTGGCCAGCTGCACCAGCGGCACGCGCTCGCGCGCCAGCGGCGCGCTGGACTGCGCGCGCGAGAGCTGCAGCAGCTTGTCGGTGCGCTGCGCCAGCGTGTCCAGCGACGCGACGGCGGCCTGCACTTCGCCGCGGTCGAGCCCGTGGTCCAGCGCGGTCTGCAGGCGCAGGCGCGCAGCGGCCAGCGGCGTGCGCAGCTCGTGCGCAGCGTTGGCCGCCAGCGAGCGCTCCACGTCCAGTGCCTGGCGCAGGCGCTCCAGCAGGCGATTGATGTGTGCCTGCATGTGCTGCAGCTCGCGCGGCAGGCCGGCCAGCGCGATGGGGGCGAGCTGCTGGCCGTCGCGCTGGCCGATGGCGTGCGCCAGGCGGTAGAGCACGCGCAGCTCGCGCCGGGCAATGCGTGCCAGCAGCCAGGCCAGCAGGGGCAGGGCGGCGCACAGCGTGGCGATCAGCCCGCCCAGCGTGCGGTTGAGTGCTGCGCGCCGCTCCGACAGCGGGTCGGCCACCTGCAGGTAGATGGGGCGGCTGGGATGCTTGATGGTGTAGATGCGCCAGTCGCCGGTGTTGGCAAAGCCGGTGGCCAGCGGTACGTCGAACGACACCTGCAGGGCCACCGCCTTGGCCGAATGCGCCAGTACGCGGGCGCCGGGGGTGACGAGCTGGTAGAGCACGTCGGCGTCGGCAAATGAGCCGGGCGAGGGGATGGTCAGCGGCGCGCCGTTGGCAGGCTGCGCCGGTGCGTCGTCCAGGTGCTCCAGCGCAATGTCGAACATGCGGTGCGAGACCTCGACCAGCTCGCTGTCGAAATTGGCGCTGATCTCCTGGTCCACATACCAGGTCACGCCCAGCACGCACAGCAGCCACACGCAGCCCACCCACAGGATGAGCGTGCGCGCCAGGCGCCGCGCCAGGCTGCCGGGGCGGGTGGCGTCGCCGGCGTCGGGCGCGGCGGTGGGTGGGGTGCTGGGGGCGGTCATGGGCACGTTGCCGCAGGGGCCGGCTGGACCTGCACCAGGCGGTAGCCCAGGCCGCGCAGGGTCTCGATGTGGGCGCGCCCGAGCTTGCGCCGCAGGCGGCTGATGAAGACCTCCAGCGTGTTGCTGTCGGTGTCGTCGTCCAGGCCGTACAGCGCGTCCTGCAGCGCCTGGCGCGTGTGGATGCGCCCGGGGCTGCTGGCCAGCATGCGCAGGAGCGCCCATTCCTTGGCGGTGAGGCTGATCGGAATGCCGTTGCGGCGCACCTGCTCCTGCGCCAGGTCGATGTGCACCGCGCCCAGCTGCAGCACGCCCGCCTGGCTGGCGCTGCGCCTGCGCCCCACGGCGCGCAGGCGCGCCAGCAGTTCGCCGGGGTCGTAGGGCTTGACCAGGTAGTCGTCGGCGCCGGCATCCAGCCCGCGGATGCGGTCGCTGACCTGGTCGCGTGCGGTCAGCACGATGACGATGGGACGCTCGGCCTGCGCGCGCAGCTGGGGCAGCAGCGCCAGCCCGTCGCCGTCGCTCAGGTGCAGGTCCAGCAGCACGGCGGCGTACTGCGCCGCGTGCAGCGCCGCGCCCGCCTGCGCCATGCTGGGTACGGCGTCGACGACGAACGCCTTGGCCCGCAGGTAGCTGCAGACGGCGTCCGACAGGGCCAGGTCATCTTCCACCAGCAGCACGCGCATGGTCGTTCGGGGCAAAGTGCATGGACGTGAAAGTGTAGGGCGTGGCGCGTTCATCTGCGGTTCAGGCTGCGCAGCTACCGTCGCGCATTTGTGGTGTGCATCGACATGAAGCGTGGGTGGATTGGCTGGCCGGCAGGCGTTGTGCCGGTGTTGTTGGGGCTGGTGCTGCTGCTGGCCTGGGATGGCGGCGGCCTCGACCTGCCGCTGGCGCGGCTGGCCGGATCAGCCCAGGGTTTTGCCTGGCGCGACAGCGCCGCCCTGGTTTTCTGGCTGCACGCGGTGCCGCGCTGGATCAGCAGCGCGGGCCTGCTGGCGCTTTTTGCGGGGGCGCTGCGCCCCTGGGACTGGCAGCGCGGCTGGCCGGCGCGTGACCGCTGGCAGCTGGTGGGCGCCATCGCGCTGGCCATGGTGTCGGTCACCGTGATCAAGCGCCTGAGCGCCAGCAGCTGCCCCTGGGACATGGCCGAGTTCGGCGGCGTGGCGCAATACGTATCGCACTGGGTCTGGGGCGTGCGCGACGGCGGCGCGGGCCATTGCTTTCCGGCCGGCCACGCCAGCGCGGCCTTCGGTTATGTGGCGGGCTGGTTCGTGCTGCGCCGCCGCGTGCCGCGCCTGGCTGCGCCCTGGCTGGCCGCGGCAATGGCCCTGGGGTTGGTGCTGGGCCTGGCGCAGCAGCTGCGCGGCGCACATTTCATGAGCCACACGCTGTGGAGCGCCTGGGTGTGCTGGTGCGTGGGGTTGGCATGGGAGGCGATCGCGCAGCGCGGCGCATGCAGCCGCGCCAGCGCCGCGGCCGCTACAAAGCTGAACCGAAGCTGAGCGCGGCCTTCAGGCTGTTTTCAGCCGCCGTGGCGACGATGGCGCCATGGATTTTTTCACCATGAAGCGGGGACAGCGCCCGCCACACGCAGTCGCAGTCGCGGCAGAGGGCGCATCGGCGCCGCGCACCGCATGGCAGCGTCTCGACGCATGCCTGGCAACCCCGATGACGCCGCAGCGCATCGTGCTGTATCTGACGCTGTACCTGACGCTGGTGGCCAACGGGCCGCTGTGGTTGCAGCTGGCGCGCATCGGGGGGGCTCCCAGCCTGTATTTGCGCTCGGCCCTGGAGATGGTGGTGCTGATGGTCTGCGGCATGGTGGCGCTGCTGGCCTTCGTCGCTTGGACGCGCGGCATGCGCCTGCTGTGGTGGCTGGTGGCGCTGGTGGCGGCGCTGGCGCAGTACTACATGTTCACCTACAGCGTGGTGATGGATCCGGGTATGGCTGCCAATGTGCTGCAGACCGATGCCCATGAAGTGGCCGACCTGCTCAGCCCTCGCCTGTTCGCCGCGGTGGCGGCGGTGATGCTGCTGCCCACCTGGTGGCTGCTGCGCGTGCGCATTGCGCCGCAGCCGCTGCTGCGCCAGCTGGCGCGCAACCTGGCGATGGTGGCCCTGGCCCTGGCGCTGGCCGCCGCCACGGTGTGGGGCGCGTCGCGCGACCTGGCGCCGCTGATGCGCAACCACCCCCAGCTGCGCTACATGATGAATCCGTTGGCGAGCCTGTACTCCGGCGCGGTGGCGGCCGTGCGTCCGGCGCTGGCGCGCAGCCAGGCCTTGCTGCCGATGATCGCTGGCGCCCGGCTGGGCCCCAGCCACGCGGCGCAGGCGCGCCCGACGCTGTTGCTGCTCGTCGTCGGCGAGACCGCGCGCGCCGACCACTTCGGCATCAACGGCTATGCACGGGACACCACGCCGCGGCTGGCGCAGCTGCCGGTGGTGAGCTGGGGCGACGTGCGCTCGTGCGGCACGAGCACGCTGGCGTCGCTGCCATGCATGTTCTCGCCGCTGGGCAAGGAGGCGTTCGAGGCGCGCAGCGCCGACACCGAAACCCTGCTGGACGTGGCGCAGGCCGCGGGTATGGCGGTGCTGTGGCTGGACAACCAGTCGGGCTGCAAGGGCGTGTGCGACCGAGTGCCGCATGCTCTGGCCAGCGAGGGCTTGGGCGCGCAGGCGCGCGCCGCCTGGTGCGATGGCGGCGAGTGCAACGACCAGGTGCTGCTGCAAGGGCTGGATGCGCGCCTGGCCGCATTGCCGCAAGAGCAGCGCCAGAACGGCGTGCTGCTGGTGCTGCACCAGATGGGCAGCCATGGGCCGGCGTATTACAAACGTTCTCTGGCGCAGCAAAAGCGCTTTGCGCCGGAGTGCCGCAACGAGGTGCTGTCGCAGTGCGGGCATGCGCAGCTGGTCAATGCCTATGACAACTCCATCGCCGCCACCGATGCGCTGCTGGGCGACGCTGTGGCCTGGTTGCAGGGGCTGGCGGCGCAGTACGACACCGGGCTGCTCTATCTCAGCGACCACGGCGAGTCGCTGGGGGAGTACGGCCTGTTCCTGCACGGCATGCCGTATCGCATTGCACCGGACGCGCAAAAGCACGTGCCCATGGTGGCCTGGTTCAGCGTCGGGCTGCAGCAGCGCCAGGCGCTGGACGTGGGTTGTGTGCGCCGCGGCGCCGATGCGCCGCTGACCCACGACAACCTCTACCACGGCGTGCTGGGCCTGCTGGACGTGGCGACGCCCACCTACGACAAGGCGCTGGACATGCTGGCACCCTGCCGGGGCGTGTCGCTGGCGCCGGCGTCCTGACGGTGTTCTGGCCGGGCGGGCGTGTGCTGCACGTCAGGCCTTTTTCTCGCGCGGCACGCGCCCCATCAGGTAGAACTCGGGGTTGGGCATCATGCCGGCGAAGTTGGCCATGCGGTTGGACAGGCCGAAGAACGCGGTGATTGCGGCAATGTCCCAGATGTCCTCATCGTCCAGGCCGTGGGCGTGCAGCGGGGCGAAGTCTTCGTCGCCCACTTCATGCGCACGCTCGCACACCTTCATCGCAAACGCCAGGATGGCTTTTTGCCGCTCGCTGATGTCGGCCTTGCGCCAGTTGGTGGCCACCTGGTCGGCCACCATCGGCTTTTTCTCGTAGATGCGCAGGATGGCGCCGTGCGCGACGACGCAGTACAGGCAGTGGTTGGCGCTGCTGGTGGTGGTGACGATCATCTCGCGCTCGCCCTTGGTCAGGCCGCTGGTGCGTCCGCAGCTCTCGGGCACCATCAGTGCGTCGTGGTAGTCGAAGAAGGCGCGCCACTCGGCCGGGCGACGCGCAAACGCCAGGAAGACGTTGGGCACGAAGCCCGATTTTTCCTGTACCGCCAGGATGCGCTCGCGGATGTCTTCGGGCAGGTCCTTGAGTTCAGGGGCGGGGTAACGCTCGCTCATGTCGTCTCCTTGTCGGTATCGGGTGGATGTTGCAGCGCACAGTGTGCCTCACGCAGCTGGTGCTGGCGCGCGATGAACGCGTCCATCGCCCGGCCCAGCCCTGCCAGCTGCAGGTTGGCTGGCTCCAGCAGCGCCAGCGCCTGGTGCAGCGCCTCCAGCGTGCTGCGCTGGTGCGGCGCATGGGCCTTGCGGATGGCGTAGCGCGAGGCGTGCGGCGCCGACAGCGCCAGGCGCGGCAGGCGTTGCAGCGCGGGGTTGGCGTGCAGCATCTTGCGGCTTTTGCGCCAGGTGGCGTCCAGCACGACCAGGCGCAGCCGCCCGGGCGTGGCCAGCCAATGCGGCGCAATCGTGGGAGTTGCCAGCAGTGTGGGCGCTGCGCCCTGGGCGTCCTCGGGATAGAGCAGGGCGGTGCGCCGGGCGGTGGTGGCGTCGGCTGCATCCCAGGCACCGGTGAGCGCATCGGCCAGCAGCGGCGGGTCGAACGCCTCGCCCACCAGCACGCGGCTGCGCGCCAGGCACAAATGAGCCAGCCACCCGGTGCCCTTGGCCTGGTGCAGCTCCTGCGGGTGCAGCAGGATCAGCACCTGCACGCTGTGCGCTACCGGCTGCACCGCGCTGCAGATGCAGGCGCTGGCCGCGCGCAGGCAGCGCGGGCATTGCGCGCGCCTTGCGTTGGTTGGCGCAGGGTCTTGCATGGCGCGGCCGTCAGCGCATAGCCGTCATCCGGCGATCAGCTTGTGCACCAGGTCGGCGGCGGTGCTGGCGCCGTATTTGCGCATCAGGCGGGCGCGGTAGATCTCCACGGTGCGGTGGCTGATGGCCAGCGCCTTGCCAATCTCCTTGGAGGTCATGCCTTCGAGCAGGCGCGCGGCCACCTCGCGCTCGCGCCCGGTCAGCTCGGCCTTGACCGGACGCTGTGCGCTCAGGTCCTCGAAGCTCCAGATGCCGGCGGCGTGCGGATCCTCGCGGCGCAGCGGCCGGCCGGTGACGTGGCACCAGAACAGCTCGCCGCAGGCGCGCTTCATGATGCGGTTGTCGCTGTAGTGGCCGCGCGCGTTCAGAATCGGCGCCATGTGCGCGCCCAGGCGCTCGTATTCGTCGGCGCTGGGATAGAGAATCTGGAAGGACTGGCCGATCAGCACCTCGCGCGAGGCGCCGAACATCTCGCACACATGGCGGTTGCAGTCGAGCATGGCGCGGTTGCGCGAGAGCACCAGCCCCACGGGGGCCATCTCGAAGGCGAGTCGGTAATCGGCAGAATCCATGGGCAGGAGGGGAAGTATTTAGGGGCTACTACGTAGTGCAATACGTAGTATCGTAACGCAGCCATTTTTCAACCAGGAGGCATTGCAGTGAACAAGATTTATCCCTCGGCGGCCGCGGCGCTCGAAGGCGTGGTGCGCGACGGCCAGTTGATGGCCGTCGGCGGCTTTGGTCTGTGCGGCATTCCCGAAGCGCTGATCGAGGCGCTGTGCGCCAGCGGTGTGAAAGACCTGACGGTGATCTCCAACAACGCCGGCGTCGATGGCTTTGGCCTGGGCAAGCTGCTCAACACGCGCCAGATCAGGAAGATGATCAGCTCCTATGTCGGTGAGAACAAGGAGTTCGAGCGCCAGTACCTGGCCGGCGAGTTGGAGCTGGAGTTCACGCCCCAGGGCACGCTGGCCGAGAAGCTGCGCGCCGGCGGCGCCGGCATTCCGGCCTTCTTCACCAAGACGGGCGTGGGCACCATGGTCGCCGAGGGCAAGGAGCTGCGCGAGTTCGACGGCCAGACCTATGTGATGGAGCGCTCGCTGGTGCCCGACGTTTCGCTGGTCAAGGCCTACCGCGCCGACACCAGCGGCAACCTGCAGTTCCGCCTGACGGCGCGCAACTTCAACCCGGCGGCGGCCACCGCCGGCAGGATCTGCATCGTCGAAGTCGAGGAAGTGGTCGAGAAGGGCGCGATTGCCCCCGACGAGGTGCACCTGCCCGGCATCTACGTGCACCGCATCGTGCACAACCCGAACCCCGAGAAGCGCATCGAGAAGCGCACCCTCACCGAGAAGACAGGAGATTGAAGCCATGCCCTGGAACAAGGAACAAATGGCCGCGCGCGCGGCGCAAGAGCTGCAGGACGGCTTCTACGTCAATCTGGGCATCGGCATCCCGACGCTGGTGGCCAACTACACCGGCGACAAGGAAGTCTGGCTGCAGTCGGAGAACGGCATGCTCGGCATCGGCCCGTTCCCGACCGAGGAGCAGGTCGACGCCGATCTGATCAACGCCGGCAAGCAGACCGTCACTACGCTGGCGGGCTCGGCCATCTTCGGCTCGGATCAGTCGTTCGCGATGATCCGCGGCGGCAAGATCAACCTGTCCATCCTGGGCGCGATGCAGGTCAGCCAGAAGGGCGATCTGGCCAACTGGATGATTCCCGGCAAGATGGTCAAGGGAATGGGCGGCGCGATGGATCTGGTCGCGGGCGTTCCGCGCGTCATCGTGCTGATGGAGCATGTGGCGCGCAAGAAGGACGGCGGCATCGACCTCAAGATCCTGCCCGAATGCACGCTGCCGCTGACCGGCGTCGGCGTGGTCGATCGCATCATCACCGACCTGGGCGTGATGGACGTCACGCCCGAGGGGCTCAAGCTTGTCGAGCTGGCGCCGGGAGTGGAATTCGACGAAATCCAGTCCAGGACCGGCGTGACGCTGCTGCGCTGACAGTTTTCTGCAGGCACGCCGCTGCGCGGCGGCGTAACCACCACGGGCCATGGCGTATGCTTGGCCCGTTTTGTTTGTGACCCCGCCCCTGCATGAATGAACCTGAATTGAAGCCCCCCGCCGTGCAGGCGGCGCTTGACGACAACCGGAACTATCTGCGCGCCATCACCGACATGGCAGCAGGCGGCAAGGTCGTCACGCACGACGCCGTCTACAACGACAAGGGCATCAAGCTGCTGGACAAGGGTATGCGCGTGGACGCGTCGCTGTACGACCGGCTGGTGCGCCACAAGCTGCGTGGCAACATTGAAGACCGACTGACCGTGGACGACGCGGTGACTGTGCACACGCTGATGCAGGTGGCGCGCGAGCTGTGCCAGCACGACACCCTGGCCTATCTGCTGGTGCATACGCTCGACGAGGCGGGCGACGGCACCGACCGCCTGGTGGCGCCGCTGGGGCGCGTGCGGCTGACCCAGCAGCTGGGGTTCAAGCTCACCGTGATGCGCGAGCAGCTGCCGGCATACTTCACGCACAGCGTGTTGATGACGCTGGTGTCGATCTATCTGGGGCTCAAGAGCGGCTGGGACGACCAGCAGTGCATGCTGCTGGCCACCGCGGCGCTGTTGCACGACCTGGGCGTGATGCACATGGATCCGGCCTGGCACGACCCGGCCAACAAGATCACCGGTGTGGGGCGCAAGCAGCTGTTGGTGCACCCGATCACCGCCATGCTGATGGCGCGCGAGCAGAAGATTTATCCCAAATCGGTCGGGCAGGCCATTTTGGAGCACCACGAAGCCATGGATGGCAGCGGCTATCCGCGCGGCGTGCCGGGCTCGGAGATCTCGCCCATGGGGCAGATCCTGATCGTTGCCGAGGTGGTGTCCGCCTTTTTCGAGAAATACGCGGACGACGTGCCCGCGCAGCGCCTGTCGTTGGCGCTGCGGCTGCACCACCGCAAATACCCGCCGCGGCTGGTGGCGCACCTGCTGCCGGCGCTGCAAATCAAGGCAGTGCAGTCGCACATCGAGGTCAGCCAGGAGCAGGTGCAGGCCATCATCGGCGTGCTCTCGCAGGCTTTCGACGCCTGGAGCGCGCAGCGCCAGCAACTGCCTGCCGCCTGCTTCGATGAGGAGGGTGGCTCCGCCAGCCTGCTGGTGGCGCAGCGCCTGGATGCGCTGCAAAAAAACCTGCTCGAAGCCGGGTCGCACCCGCGCCAGCTGGCCGAGGCCCTGCCTTATCTGGTGGGTGATGCCGAGGGGCTGGCCGAGCTGGCGCTGGTAGGGCGCGAGGCGCTGTGGCAACTGCAGTCGATCATCGACACGGTCAACAGCCGCTGGCCCGAACTTGCCGAACCATCGGGCGAATGCGACAGCGGCGTGGCGCAGTGGCGCGACGCCTGCATGGCGCAAATGGCCGGCTTGCCCGCATGAGCGCTGCGGTTTGCTGCGGCCTGAATCCGTGCTTCAGTTAAAATGGCCGCTTTGCAAGCAACAAGGACGAGAAAGGCATTGCTGGTTATGACACCGCGAACGGACACCCAAACCGTCCCGGGCCTTTGAGGCCTGCAGTTCGCGCCTGTACAGCATTTCCTGCTTTTCACACCCAAGCGCGGACATGGCTCCGCGCTTTTTGTTTTATCGCGGCGCTTCCAACGACAACGATTCACGAGGAACTGCACAAATGCTTCACATTACGCTTGCCGATGGCTCGCAGCGCGAATTTCCAGCCCCGGTGACGGTGGCCGAGGTGGCCGCCGCCATCAGCCCCGGCCTGGCCAAGGCGGCGCTGGCCGGCAAAGTGGGAGACAAGCTGGTTGACACCAGCTACCGGATCACCTCCGACACGCCGCTGTCCATCATCACGGTGAAGGACGCCGAGGGGCTGGAGGTCATCCGCCATTCCACGGCCCACCTGCTGGCCTATGCGGTCAAGGAGCTGTTCCCGGACGCGCAGGTCACCATCGGCCCGGTGATCGACAACGGCTTTTACTACGACTTCGCCTACAAGCGCCCGTTCACGCCCGAGGATCTGGCTGCGATTGAAAAACGCATGACGGAACTTGCCGCCAAGGACGAGCCCGTGGTGCGCCGCGTACTGCCGCGCGACGAGGCGGTGCAGTATTTCAAGGGCATGGGCGAGCACTACAAGGCCGAGATCATCGCCAGCATCCCGAGCAACGAGGATGTCAGCCTGTACCGCGAGGGCGGCTTCGAAGACCTGTGCCGCGGCCCGCACGTGCCCAGCACCGGCAAGCTGAAGTTCTTCAAGCTGATGAAGGTGGCCGGCGCCTACTGGCGCGGCGACCACCGCAACGAGATGCTGCAGCGCATCTACGGAACGGCCTGGGCGACCAAGGACGAGCTCAAGCACTACCTGCACATGCTGGAGGAAGCCGAGAAGCGAGACCACCGCAAGCTCGGCCGCGAGCTCGATCTGTTCCACATCGACGAGCATTCGCCCGGCACCGTGTTCTGGCATCCCAAGGGCTGGACGCTGTGGCAGCAGGTCGAGCAGTACATGCGCCGCGTCTACCAGGACAACGGCTACCAGGAGGTCAAGGGCCCGCAGATCCTGGACAAGACGCTGTGGGAGAAGACCGGCCACTGGGACAAGTACCGCGAAAACATGTTCATCACCGAGAGCGAGAAGCGCGACTACGCGCTCAAGCCGATGAACTGCCCGGGTCACATCCTGATCTTCAAGCAGGGCATCAAGAGCTACCGCGACCTGCCACTGCGCTATGGCGAATTTGGCCAGTGCCACCGCAACGAGCCCACGGGCGGCCTGCACGGCATCATGCGCGTGCGCGGCTTCACGCAGGACGACGGCCACATCTTCTGCACCGAGGATCAGATTCAAGACGAAGTGCTGGCCTTCACGCGCCTGCTGCAAAAGGTTTATGCCGACTTCGGCTTCACCGACATCATCTACAAGATCGCGACCCGCCCCGACGCGCGCATCGGCAGCGAGGAAAGCTGGGACAAGGCCGAGGCGGCGCTGATCCACAGCCTGGACGCCTCGGGTTGCGCGTATGAGCTCTCGCCCGGCGAGGGCGCCTTCTATGGCCCGAAGATCGAATACACCTTGAAGGACGCGATTGGACGCCATTGGCAGTGCGGCACCATCCAGGTTGACTTCTCGATGCCCGAGCGACTGGACGCCGAGTACGTGGGTGAGGACGGCGCGCGCCACCGCCCGGTCATGCTGCACCGCGCCATCGTCGGTTCGCTGGAGCGTTTCATCGGCATCCTGATCGAGCAGCACGCAGGCGCGCTGCCAACCTGGCTGGCGCCGGTGCACCTGGCGATGCTCAACATCACCGACGAGCAGGCGGCGTACTGTCGCGATGTTGCGACAAAGCTGCAAAAAGCACTGCCCCATCAAGATCTTAGGGTGGCTCTTGACCTGCGCAATGAGAAGATCACGTATAAAATACGCGAGCATGCGCTGCAAAAGCTGCCCTACATCCTCGTCGCAGGCGAGAAAGAAAAGGCCGCTGGTGCTGTCGCAGTACGCGCCCGGGGCAACAAAGACCTGGGCGTGATGTCCATCGACGCCTTTGTCGAATTGATCGCACGGGACATCGCTTCCAAGGCCTGAGGATTGCCATCTTGATCGGCTTGAGAGCGCGCACGCGTGCGTGAGCTGCCACGCTTCGTGGTTTTATTGATTGAGGGTGAGAACCATCGCTACCGAATTTCGAGATCGTCGCCATCGCGAAGAACGCAAACACCGCCTGAACCGTGAAATCACGGCGCCCGAGCTGCGCTTGTCGGGTCCGGAGAACGAGCCACTGGGCATCGTCAGCCTGCAAGAGGCCTTGCGCATGGCGGGTGACATGGACGTCGACCTGGTGGAGATTGCCGCCACTGCCCATCCGCCGGTCTGCCGCCTGATGGACTATGGCAAGTTCAAGTACCAGGAGCAAAAGCGCGCGGCCGAGGCCAAGGCCAAGCAGACGGTCATCGAGATCAAGGAAGTCAAGTTCCGCCCTGGCACCGACGACGGCGACTACAACATCAAGCTGCGCAACATCCGCCGCTTTCTCGCCGACGGCAACAAGATCAAGGTCACGCTGCGCTTTCGCGGACGCGAGATCACGCACCAGGAATTGGGTCTGGCGCTGCTCAACCGCCTGCGCGACGAGCTGGCCGACAGCATCCAGGTCGAGCAGTTCCCCAAGCTGGAGGGCCGCCAGATGATCATGATGATCGCGCCGGCGCGCAAGAAGGTGACGGGCAATAGCAGCAAACCCGCAGCAGAAGACGCGCCTCCCAGCGCGGCCTGATGCCCCCATGTGGCGGCTGGCGGCCCTTGTGGTTGACAGTTGCCAACAGGCAGTGCGCAAGCGCTGCCGCACGCGCCAAGGGACGAAAGTCCCGCGGCGCGTTCAAAAGTGACCCGCAGGCCAGCGAAGGTTGCACAGAGGTTGTGCAAACGCCTGACGGGCACAAGGTAACAGGAGCATTCACATGCCCAAAATGAAAACCAAGAGCAGCGCGAAGAAGCGTTTTCGCGTTCGTCCGGGCGGCACCGTCAAGCGCGGTCAGGCCTTCAAGCGTCACATCCTGACCAAGAAGACCACCAAGAACAAGCGCCAATTGCGCGGCATCACGACCGTGCATGACGGCGATATGGGCTCCATCGCCAAGATGCTGCCCATGGCCGGCCTGTAATTCACTGACGAACAAGGAGAAAACATATGCCTCGCGTCAAACGTGGTGTCACGGCTCGTGCCCGTCACAAAAAGGTTCTTGCCCTGGCCAAGGGTTTCCGCGGTCGCCGCGGCAACGTCTTTCGCATCGCCAAACAGGCGGTGATGAAGGCCGGGCAATACGCCTACCGTGACCGTCGCAACAAGAAGCGCGTGTTCCGTCAGCTGTGGATTGCCCGTATCAACGCCGCTGCCCGTGAACTGGGCCTGACCTACAGCCAGTTCGCCAACGGCCTGAAGAAGGCGTCCATCGAGATCGACCGCAAGATGCTGGCCGACCTCGCGGTGCACGACAAGGCTGCCTTTGGCAGCATCGTGGAGCAAGTCAAGACCAAGCTGGCTGCTTGAGTTCACGATCGGCGGCTACACTCGGTTGCAGTCGCCCAGCGCTCAAACAACAAGGGCTAGGGCTTGAAAGGGCACTAGCCCTTGTTTCTTTTGGCAAAACAATATGAACGAGTTGGATACCCTGGTCGCGGGTGCGCGCGATGCCTTTGCAGCCTGTGCCACGGCGGCCGATCTGGAAAACGCCAAGGCGCAGTTTCTCGGCAAGTCGGGCCGCATCACCGAACTGATGAAGGGCATGGCGCAGCTGAGCGTCGACGAGAAGAAGACGCGCGGCGCCGCGATCAACCTGGCCAAGCAGGCCATCGAGGCTGCATTGACCGCTCGCCGCGAGCAGTTGGCGCAGGCGCAACTGCAACTGCAGCTGCAGGCCGAGGCGCTGGACGTGACTCTGCCCGGGCGTCAGCGCGGCATGGGCGGCCTGCACCCGGTGTCGCTCACGCTCGAACGCATCGAGGGGATTTTCGGGTCGATGGGCTTTGAGGTGGCCGACGGCCCCGAGATCGAGACCGACTGGTTCAACTTCACCGCGCTCAACACGCCAGAGAACCACCCGGCGCGCTCGATGCACGACACCTTCTACGTCGACGGTGGCAGCGCCGAGGCGCCGCACGTGCTGCGAACGCATACCAGCCCAATGCAGATCCGCCATGCGGTGCAGCACGTAAAAAAATACCGCGACCGCATCGACGCCGGCCAGTCCATGCCCGAGATCCGCGTGATCGCGCCCGGACGCACCTACCGTGTGGACTCGGACGCCACGCATTCACCGATGTTCCATCAATGCGAGGGACTGTGGATCGGCGAGAACATCAGCTTCAAGGACTTGAAGGTCGTCTTCACCGATTTTTGCAAGACGTTCTTCGAGAGCGGCGACCTGGTGCTGCGCTTTCGCCCCAGCTTCTTCCCGTTCACCGAGCCCAGCGCCGAGATCGACATCCAGTTCGCCAGCGGCCCGCTGGCCGGCCGGTGGCTGGAGGTGGCCGGCAGCGGCCAGGTGCACCCCAACGTGGTGCGCAACATGGGGCTGGATCCGGAGCGCTTCATCGGCTTTGCCTTCGGCATGGGGCCGGATCGCCTGACGATGCTGCGCTATGGCGTGAACGATTTGCGCCTGTTCTTTGACGGCGACATCCGCTTTCTGTCGCAGTTCCGTTGATGGCTGCGGCCGCTCGGCCGGCGCCGTGCCAGGTGCACCGCTCCCCGGCCGACGCGCATCCGCACGCACAACGCCCATCGTCCAACGCCCAACGCTGAGCCACAAAAATGCAATTCCCCGAATCCTGGTTGCGCGAATTCTGCAACCCGCCCCTGACCACCCAGGAGCTGGCCGACACCCTGACCATGGCCGGCCTGGAGGTCGAAGAGCTGGCGCCCGTGGCGCCGGCGTTCACCAAGATCGTCGTCGGCGAGATCAAGGACGCCGTTCAGCACCCCAACGCCGACCGCCTGCGCGTGTGCCAGGTCGACGTGGGGCAGGGTGCGCTGCTCACCATCGTCTGCGGCGCGCCCAATGCGCGTGTTGGCATCAAGGTTCCGTGCGCGCTGGTGGGCGCCGAGCTGCCGCCCGGCGAGGACGGCAAGCCCTTCCTCATCAAGGTGGGCAAGCTACGCGGCGTAGAGAGCTTTGGCATGCTGTGCTCGGCGCGCGAGCTGCGCCTTTCCGAAGACCACGGCGGCCTGCTGGAGCTGGCGCATCCTGCGCCGCTGGGCCAGGACATCCGCGAGCACCTGCAGCTGGACGACACGCTGTTTACCCTCAAGCTCACGCCCAACCTGGCGCATTGCCTGAGCGTCTACGGCATTGCGCGCGAGCTGTCGGCGCTGACCGGCGCGCCGCTGAAGGTGCTGGAGTTTGCGCCGGTGCCCGCCACGCTGAACGAGACCGTTCCAGTGCGCATCGAGGCGCCCGACCTGTGCGGGCGCTTTTCCGGCCGCGTGGTGCGCGCCATCAACCCGCGCGCGGCTACGCCGCAGTGGATGGTCGACCGCCTGGCGCGCTGTGGCCAGCGCAGCGTCGCGCCGCTGGTCGACATCTCCAACTATGTGATGTTCGAGCTGGGCCGGCCGTCGCATATTTTTGACCTGGACAGGATCCACGGCGGCCTGCAGGTGCGCTGGGGCCGCGCGGGCGAGACGCTCAAGCTGCTCAACGGCAACACAGTCACGCTGGACGAGCAGGTCGGCGTGATTGCCGATTCCGCCCAGGTCGAGTCGCTGGCCGGCATCATGGGTGGCGACGCCACTGCCGTCACCGACGACACGCGCAACGTCTATGTCGAGGCCGCCTTCTGGTGGCCCGACGCGATCGTCGGGCGCTCGCGCCGCTTCAATTTCTCGACCGACGCCGGCCATCGCTTCGAGCGCGGCGTCGACCCCGAGGGCACGGTGGAGCACATCGAGCGCATCACGCAGCTGATCATCGACATCTGCGGTACGGGCGAGACCGCCTGCGCCGCCATCGACGACACCCGCGTGCGCATGCCGCAGGCCGAGCCGGTGCGCCTGCGCGTGGCACGCGCGGCCAAGGTCATCGGCATGCCGCTGACGCAGGCGCAGTGCGCACAGGCGCTGGCCGGCCTGGGCCTGGCGCTGACTGAAGAAGAGGGCGTGATCACCGTCACGCCGCCGAGCTGGCGCTTCGACCTGCGCCTGGAGGAAGACCTGATCGAGGAAGTGGCCCGCGTCATCGGCTACAACCGCCTGCCGACCACGCCGCCGCTTGCGCCAATCACGCCGCGCCTGCGCGCCGAGTCGCGCCGCAGCCCGTTTGCGGTGCGCCGCGCGCTGGCCGCACTGGGTTACCAGGAGACGATCAACTTCAGCTTCGTCGACGAGCGCTGGGAGCGCGAGCTGGCCGACAACGCTGACCCGATCCGCCTGCTCAACCCGATTGCCAGCCACTTGAGCGTGATGCGCTCGACGTTGATCGGCTCGCTGCTGCAGGTGCTGAAATTCAACCTGGATCGCAAGGCTCCCCGCGTGCGCGTGTTCGAGATTGGCCGCGTCTTCCTGCGCGACGCCAGCGTGCCCGACAGCGACACCACCGTCCAGGGCTACCGCCAGCCGCTGCGCGTGGCCGGCCTTGCCCATGGCGCGGTCGACCAGCTGCAATGGGGCCGCCCGGACACCGCCGTTGACTTCTACGACGCCAAGGGTGACGTCCAGGCGCTGCTGGCGCCTTTGCTGCCGGTATTCGAGCCGGCGGAACACCCGGCGCTGCACCCGGGGCGCTGCGCGCGCGTGCTGCTTGACGGCAAGGCCATTGGCTTCATCGGCGAGCTGCATCCGCGCTGGTGCCAGACCTGGAGCCTGCCGTCGGCGCCCGTGCTGTTCGAGCTGGAAATGGACGCCGTGCTGGCGCGCAACGTGCCGGCGGCGCGCCCAGTGGCGCGGCGCCAACTGGTCGAGCGCGACATCGCCGTCGTCGTGGCAGAGCGCATCACGCACGACCAGGTCGTGCAGGCGGCCAGCAGCGCGTTGCCGGCAGAGCTGCTGCGCTCGTGCGTGCTGTTCGACGTGTTCCGCCCGCGCCCGCTGCGCGATGGTGAGACGGCGCCCGCCGGCGCGCTGGCCCAGGGCGAGAAAAGCCTCGCTCTGCGCCTGACGCTGGGCAGCGACGACAACGCGCTGACCGACACCGAAATCGAGTCGGCCATGGCCCGCGTGCTGCAGGCACTGGCCGCACAAACGCAGGCGAGGTTGCGATGACCCAGGAACGAGAGTCTGCACCGCAGAGCATCGAGCTGGCCGTGGAAAGCCTGGAGACCCCCACGCTGACCAAGGCGCAGCTGGCCGAGTTGCTGTTTGACCACATCGGCCTGAACAAGCGTGAATCCAAGGACATGGTCGATGCCTTCTTCGACCTGATCGTGCGCAGCCTTGCCGCTGGCGAGGATGTCAAGCTCTCGGGTTTCGGCAACTTCCAGATCCGCACCAAGGCGTCGCGCCCCGGGCGCAACCCGCGCACAGGTGAATCCATCCCCATCCAGGCGCGCCGCGTGGTCACCTTCCACGCCAGCAACAAACTCAAGGAGCAGATCCAGCAAGGCCTGTCGGACGAGTGATGCATATGGGTGCGCCGGGTTTGGCGATTGCCCGGGTCTGCGCTAACCTTCAACGTTTTGTTGCGCCTGCCCCTGCACGACGATGACGACCCACCCGGTGCTGCCTCCCATTCCTGCCAAGCGCTACTTCACCATCGGCGAGGTCGCCCAGCTGTGCGCGGTCAAGCCCCACGTGCTGCGCTACTGGGAGCAGGAATTCACCCAACTGCGCCCGATGAAGCGCCGCGGCAACCGGCGCTACTACCAGCACCACGAGGTCTTGATGATTCGCCGCATCCGGGACCTGCTCTACGAGCAGGGCTTCACGATCAGCGGCGCGCGCAACCGCCTGCAGGAGGTCGACCAGGAGCCGGGCGCCGGGCACGAGCAGGGCGGCGACGCGGCCCTCGATGCGGCGAACATGGCAGAACGCACACCCTTGGCGCTGGACTCGGCCGAACTGCGCAGAGAGCTGGAAGAAATCAGGTCGCTTTTGTTTTTCGAGTGATTTTCCGCTATACAATCTAAGTCTTGTCGGCGTGTAGCGCAGCCTGGTAGCGCACTTGCATGGGGTGCAAGGGGTCGCGAGTTCGAATCCCGCCACGCCGACCATTTTTTCTCAATGAAATCAACGGGTTACAGCAGAAATGCAGTAGCCCGTTTTTCTTTTCCAGGGGCGTTTGGCCTTGGGCCCTAAACAAGCGCTGCGCTGAGGTGTTCGATTGGCGGGTGGTCTGCCGCGAGAAGCTGCACCAACGCACCCTGCAGCCCGTTCGCTGCGGCATGGATGGCCTGGCGTGCTGCCAAGCACGTCGTGTTGCTTGCGCATGGCCCGTGGCGCGCTGCGCCATCAACCCGTCATGCTGGGCCAGCGCTTCGCGTGCGGCGTGCACCTTCGCGGCAACGCGAGGCGCTGCGGCGCGCGCACCGTTTGCTTTCTCGCGTGCCAGCAGGTGTGCTGTCCACGGCAGTGCTCAAGTCCTCATCTGAAGTTGGACTTCAAGTCCAGGCAGACCCGGGGCGCCAAGCCCCGGGGCCGGCAATTCCGGCGCTTGCCTCAGCCCAGGCGCTGCGCCACCCAGCCCTGCACGCTGGCCAGCGCCTGCGGCAGCGCTTTGGCGTCGGTGCCGCCGGCCATGGCCATGTCGGGCTTGCCGCCGCCCTTGCCACCGACCTGGCTGGCGACGAAGTTGACCAGATCGCCCGCCTTGACGCGCGCGGTCTCGGCCTTGGTCACGCCGGCGGCCAACTGCACCTTGTCGCCGTCGACGGCGGCCAGCACGATGGCGGCGGCCTTCAGCTTGTCCTTGAGCTTGTCCATGGTCTCGCGCAGCGTCTTTGCGTCGGCGCCCTGCAGCGTGGCGGCCAGCACCTTCAGCCCGTTCACTTCAACGGCCTGTGCGGCCAGTTCGTCGCCCTGGCTGGCGGCGAGTTTGCCCTTGAGCGCGTCGACTTCCTTTTCCAGCGAGCGGATGTGCTCCAGCGCTGCGCCGATGCGCCCGGCAAGCTCGGCCGCGGGCGCCCTGAGCGCCGCGGCGGCGCCGTCCACCGTGTCTTCCAGCGACTGCAGATAGGCCAGCGCGTTCTCGCCGGTCACGCCTTCCACGCGGCGGATGCCGGCGGCCACGCCGCCCTCGGCGACGATCTTGAACAGGCCGATGTCGCCGGTGCGCGCCACGTGGGTGCCGCCGCACAGCTCGCGGCTGGTGCCAATGTCGAGCACGCGCACGCTCTCGCCGTACTTCTCGCCGAACAGCATCACCGCCCCGGTCTTCTGCGCGCTCTCGATATCCATCACGCGCGCCTGCGTGGCGCTGTTGGCCAGGATCTCGGTGTTCACGCGCCGCTCGATCTCGCGCATCTGCGCGGGCGTGACCGGTGCGTTGTGCGTGAAGTCGAAGCGCGTGCGCTCGGGCGTGACCAGCGAGCCCTTTTGCTGCACATGCCCGCCCAGCACCTCGCGCAGCGCCTTGTGCATCAAGTGAGTCACGCTGTGGTTGCGCATGGTCGCGGCGCGCAGCCGGGTGTCCACCTGCGCCTGCACGCTGTCGCCCACGCTCAGCTGGCCCTGCGCAACGGCGCCGTGGTGGCCGAACACGTCGGCCTTGATTTTTTGCGTGTCCGCCACGTCAAAGCGCGCCACCGGCGTGGAGATCTGGCCCTGGTCACCCACCTGGCCGCCGCTTTCGGCATAGAACGGCGTGGTGTCGAGCACGACGACGCCGCTTTGCCCCGCATCCAGCGTGGCCACACTCACGCCGCCCAGGTACAGCGCGACGATCTTGGCGCTCTCGGCCAGGTGCTCGTAGCCGGTGAAGGTGTTGGCCGCGCCGCCGTACTCCAGCGCGCGATCCATCTTGAACTTGCCGGCCGCGCGCGCCTGCTCCTTCTGGTGCTGCATCGCGGCGTCAAAGCCGGCCTCGTCCACGGCCACACCGCGCTCGCGGCAGACGTCCTGCGTCAGGTCCAGCGGAAAGCCGAAGGTGTCGTGCAGCTTGAAGGCCACGTCGCCGGCCAGCACCCGGGCGCCGCCTGCCAGCGCGCCGTCCAGGATTTCCATGCCGTGCGCCAGTGTCTCGAAGAAGCGCTCCTCCTCTACGCGCAGCACTTCGGTGATGCGCTCTGTCTGCTGCGCCAGGCGCGGGTAGGCGTCGCCCATTTGCGCGACGAGATCGGCCACCAGCTTGTGGAAGAACGGCGTCTTCTGCCCCAGCTTGTAGCCGTGGCGGATCGCGCGGCGGATGATGCGCCGCTGCACATAGCCGCGGCCCTCGTTGCCGGGAATCACGCCGTCGGCCACCAGGAAGGCGGTGGCGCGGATGTGGTCGGCAATCACCTTCAGCGACGGGTTGGCCAGATCCTGGCAGCCGGTCTCGCGCGCAGCGGCGGCAATCAATGCCTTGAACAGGTCGATCTCGTAGTTGCTGTGCACATGCTGCAGGATGGCGGCCAGGCGCTCCAGGCCCATGCCGGTGTCGACGCAAGGCGCGGGCAGCGGAGTGACCGAGCCGTCCTCCTTCATGTCGAACTGCATGAACACGTGGTTCCAGATCTCGATGAAGCGGTCGCCGTCCTCCTGAGGACTGCCCGGAGGGCCGCCGGGAATGTGGTCGCCGTGGTCGTAGAAGATCTCCGAGCACGGCCCGCAGGGGCCGGTGTCGGCCATCATCCAGAAGTTGTCGCTCTTGTACTTGCCGCCCTTGTTGTCGCCAATGCGAATCACGCGCTCGGGCGGCAGGCCGATCACCTGGGTCCAGATGTCGTAGGCCTCGTCGTCCTCGTGGTAGACGGTGGCCAGCAGCCTGTCAGCGGGCAGCCCGAATACCTTGGTCAGCAGCTCCCAGCCCCATTCGATCGACTCGCGCTTGAAATAGTCGCCAAACGACCAGTTGCCCAGCATCTCGAAGAAGGTGTGGTGGCGCGCGGTGTAGCCCACGTTCTCCAGGTCGTTGTGCTTGCCGCCGGCGCGCAGACAGGTCTGCACGCTGGCCGCGCGCACGTAGGGCCGCTTGTCGGTGCCCAGGAACACGTCCTTGAACTGCACCATGCCCGAGTTGGTGAACATCAGCGTCGGGTCGTTGCCCGGCACCAGCGGGCTGGATTCGACCACCGTGTGGCCCTTGGCGGCAAAGAATTCCAGAAAGGTGCGACGGATGTCGGCAACAGAAAAATACGGTGTGCTCATGGTGTTATGCGGCTACGAACGGCACGTCGCGAAGTCACTTGAGAACGCGCGCGCCACCCGTGGAAAAATCAACCGGCCATTATAGATTTGGCAGCCGCAGGCGCAGTCGACACCTATAATGCAAGGCTTCGCGGGTGTAGTTCAATGGTAGAACGGCAGCTTCCCAAGCTTCATACGAGGGTTCGATTCCCTTCACCCGCTCCAACAGGCTGCTTCACGGCCTGCCACGACCATCAAACCCGCATGCTCGCTCGACATGCGGGTTTTTTGTTGCATCGGTAAATACATTGCGCGGGTGCGCGCATCCGACTGCCGCAGCTCGTGCGCTGGCTGGTCGCCGCTATACTCGCTGCCCTGCAACAGGTGCCCGAGCGCGTAAGCGCCGGGTTCAACGGGAACAGGGTGCAAGGCCCTGGCTGCCCCCGCAACGGTCAGCAGATTTCCACGATTTCATCGGCCCATGTGCTTTGCGCGCACGGGCCGGCCACTGGCGTCTTACGTGACCTGAGAAGGTGCGCGGCGACGCCGGGAAGGCGAGGCGTGGGGCGCGCAATGCCATGGCATGTGCGCCAGCTGCAAGCCCGGATACCGGCCTGTTGAGCGCCGCCGTGCCGGGCCCGTCCCGGTGCGTTGCGGCATGCGCAACAGCCGCCTGCGGGGAGCAGCGGTGGTTGCCGGCGCGCGCGCCTGGGGCCCTCGGCCTGGTGCGTGCCATGGCACACCACCGGCGATGCAGGCTGCAGCATCTGGGGTGTCAGTCCATGGCCAGCCTGCCTGTTCTACGTTCGTCCGCGCGCCGTGCGCCGCGGTTTTCCTTGCATTCCCCGTTGGCCGGCGCGGCCGCGTTGGCCTGCCTGCTGGCGCCGCCGCTGGCGCATGCCGACGAGCCTGGCGTGGCCGCCGCAGCGTCCGAGCTGCCCGCGATGCGCGTCGTCGGCGAGCGCAGCGCAGGCCTGGGCCTGCAGCTGCCGTCGACCTCGGGCAGCCGCACCGGGATTGCGACGCAGGATTTGCCGGCCAGCTTGGCCTCTGTGGACGAGCAGACTTGGCAGGAGCGCGGCGATAGCCGCATGGCCGACATCATTGGCCGCACCGTGGGCATGACGCCGCTGTCGGCTACCAGCTACAGCAGCCTGTCGTTTTCCTCGCGCGGCTTTACCGGCACCAACTCGGTTGGTATTGCCGAGGACGGCGTGCGCCTGGGCGTGGCGTCCAGCACCACGCCCTATCCGGGCGACGGCTGGGGCTATGAGCGTGTCGAGGTGTTGCGCGGGCCGGCCTCCATCGTCTACGGCACGGGCACCGTGGGGGGCACGGTCAACGCGGTGCGCAAACAGCCCACGCGCGAGCCGCTGCGTGAAGTGTTGGCCGGCGCCGGCAGCGACGGCGCGGCCCGCCTGGGCGTGGGCCTGGCCGGCCCGCTGGGCGAGACGCTGAGCTACCGCCTTGACGTTTACGGCCAGCGCACCGACGGCGAGCGCCCGCTGAGCCAGGCCAGCACCGCCAAGCTGATGAGCACGCTGCGCTGGCAGCCCAGCGCCGCGCTGCGCCTGGAGCTGCTGGCTGACGTGAGCAACCAGCGGCCGGCGCGCTACTTTGGCGCGCCCACGTTGGGCGGGCAGTTTGTACCTGAGCTGCTGGGGCGCAACTTCAACACCGCCGACAGCGCCATTCACATTCAAGACCAGCGTCTGCGCGCGCGCGCCAGCTACCAAGTGAGCGACGCGCTGCATGTACGCAACGAGCTCTACCACTTCAAGGCCGACCGCTACTGGCGCAACATCGAGTCCTACCGCTATCTGCCGGCGACGCAGCAGATAAAGCTTGGCGACTATCTGGAGCTCGCGCACGATCTGGTGCAGACCGGCAACCGGCTGGAGGCGGCCCTGGAGGCCGGCGCGCACAAGCTGGTGCTGGGCTGGGAGGTGAGCAAGGCCCGCTTCAACTTCTCCCGCAACGACTACGCCGGCAGTGACCTCATCGGTGTCCATGACCCGTCGCTGGGCTACTGGCCCAATACCTCGCCGATGCTGCACACCTTGCGCACCCAGGCGACGACGCACGACTTCTATGCCGAGGATGCCTGGACGCTCAGCGAGCGTTGGCTGCTGCTGGCCGGCATTCGCCGTGACCTGACGAATTTCGAGCGCAATGATTTGGTGGGCCCCGACTCCTTTGGCAAGCACCTGGGCGGCACCGCGTGGCGTCTGGGCCTGACGCACAAGCTCGATGCCCAGACCCATTTGTACGGCCAGTTCTCGCAAGGCCACGATCCCGTCACCAACGTGCTGACGCTGAACCTGGGCAACCGCCCCTACAAGCTGACCACGGCGCGCCAGATCGAACTGGGCATCAAGCAGCAGTGGGCGCAGGGCCAGGGCGAGTGGACGGCTGCCGCCTATCGCATCGAAAAAAGCAACATCGTCACGCAGGACCGCGATGACAAAACCAAGTCGGTGCAGGGCGGCGAGCAGTCGTCGCAAGGCCTGGAGCTGAGCGCTGCGCTGCGCCTGTCGCCGCACTGGCGCATCGAAGGCAATTACGCCTTGGTGGATGCCCGTTATGACGAACTGATCAAGGGTGGCGTGGACCTGACGGGCAAGCGCCCACTCAACGTGGCGCGCCACAACGCCAACCTGTGGGCGCACTACACCACGCACAACGGCATGGGCCGCTGGCAGGCCTCGCTGGGGGCGCGCGCCGTCAGCAGCCGCTTTGCCGATGACGGCAACACCGCCCGCAGCGCCGGCTATACCGTGTGGGATGCGGCACTCAGCTGGAGCCCCCAGCCCAGCCAGACCTACCGCCTGACGCTGCGCAACCTGGGCGACAAGCTCTACACCTATTCGGCCGTCTCCAGCGCCAGCGCGTCGCAGGCCTACCCCGGCGAAGGTCGGCGGGTGGACGTGACGGCCGAATGGGTTTTTTGACAGCCGCGCAGGCAGCGCCTCTCCAAGCATGATTTCAGCTTTTCTTCCGTCAAAAGCAGGGAGCCTGGCCGCCGCGCTGGCGCTGCTGCTGGCTGCCTGCGCACCGGCGCAGGAGTCGGCGCAACCGCCGGCACAACAGCCGGCCGCACCCGTCGTGCCGGCTGCCGACGCATCGGTGCCGGTGCAGGCCAGCGTTTGCGGCCAGGTGGTGGACTATCCGACGGCGCCCGAGCGCGCCGTGGTGCATGGCATCAACCTGGTCGAGATGGTGCTGGCGCTGGGGCTGCAAGACCGGCTGGCCGGCTACGGCGGGCTGCGCGACATCACGCGCCTGCCGCCGGTCATGCAGGCACAACTGGCCAGCGTGCCCGACCTGTCGGGTGCCAGCATGAACCTGGAGACACTGCTGGGCGCGCAGGCCGACTTTGTCTTCAGCGGCTGGTCGTATGGCTTTCGCCAGGGCCAGGTCACGCCCGCCAGCCTGGCCGAGCTGGGCATCGCCAGCTACGTGCTGACCGAGTCGTGCATCCGCCAGGGCTCACGCGAGCGCGTGGCACTGGAAGACACCTTTGCCGACCTGCTGGCGTTGGGGCGGATTTTTCGCGTGCCCGAGCGCGCGCAGGCGCTGGTCGATGCCCAGCGCGCCGAGCTGGCGCGCATCACCACCGCCACCGCCGGTGTGGCGCGGCGCCCGCGCGTGTTCTTGTACGACAGCGGCACCGATATTCCCATCACCGCCGGGCGCTTTGCGATGCCGCACGCGATGATCGAGGCCGCTGGCGGCGAGAACCTGTTTGCCGACATCGCCAGCAGCTGGACGCGGGGCAACTGGGAGGACGTGATTGCGCGCGACCCCGAGTGGATCGCCATTGTCGACAACGATGTTCCCACTCCCGACGCCAAGCGCCAGTTTTTGCTCGCCCAGCCCGAACTAGCCCACCTGAGCGCCGTCCGCGAGCGCCGCTTTGTGCTGCTGGACTTTGCTGAGGCCACGCCCGGGCCGCGCAACGTCGCCGCCGTGCGCAAACTTGCCCACGCCCTGCACCCGGACAGGGTGCCGGCGCCATGAATCCCGTCCACCTCGCCCATGCGCTGCAGCGGCGCCACCTGGCCTGGTGGCTGGCCGCGTTGGCGGCGCTGCTGGCGCTGTCGCTGACGCTGGCGATCACGCTCGGGCCGGTGCGGCTGGCGGCCGGCCAGGTCTGGCAGATCACCGGGTTCGAGATCGGCCAGCGCCTGGGGCTGGATCTGGCGGCAGGCGACTGGAGCATCTCCCAGCAGCAGATCGTCTGGCGCGTGCGCCTGCCGCGCGTGCTGCTGGCGGCGCTGGCCGGCGCCGGGCTGTCGCTGGTGGGCGTGGCCATGCAGGCCATGGTGCGCAATCCGCTGGCCGACCCCTATTTGCTGGGCGTGTCCTCGGGCGCGTCGGTGGGTGCGGTGGCGGTGCTGGCCTATGGCGCGCTGGCCTTTGCCGGCGGCTGGGCGCTGCCGCTGGGGGCGTTTGGCGGCGCGCTGGCCGCCTGCGTGCTGGTCTATGCGTTGGCACATGCCGATGGGCGGCTGCAGGCGGCACGCCTCATCCTGGGCGGCGTGGCCATTGCCTACTGCCTGGGCGGCGTCACCAGCTTCATCGTGCTGACGGCCGACCAGCGCGAGCTGGCCAATTCGGTGCTCACCTGGACCATGGGCAGCCTTGCCGGCACCCGTTGGGACGAGTTGGGCCTGCCCAGCGCGCTGCTGCTGGCGGGCATGGCGCTGCTGCTGGTGCAAGCGCGCGCGCTGAACGCGCTGCTGACCGGCGAGGACAGCGCTGCCACGCTGGGCGTGGACACCCCGCGCACGCGGCGCTGGCTGTTCGTGCTGGTTTCGCTGGTCACCGGCACGCTGGTGGCGCTGGCCGGGCCGATCGGCTTCGTCGGCCTGGTGGTGCCGCATGTCACGCGCATGTTGGTGGGCGCCGAGCACCGGCGCGTGCTGCCCGTCTCGGCACTGGTGGGCGCCATCTTCCTGGTCTGGGCGGACGTGCTCTCGCGCACCGCGTTTGCCCCGGCCGAATTGCCGCTGGGCGTCATCACCTCGCTGGTGGGCGGGCCGTTCTTCGTCTGGATGCTCTACCGCCGCCAGACGGCGCAAAGGCTGCTGGCATGAGTGCTCCGGGCGCCCATCTGCAGGCCGATGGCCTGAGCTGGCAGGCGGCGGCCGCGCACATCGTGCGCGACGTGAGCCTGCATGCCGCACAGGGCGAGTTCGTCGGCCTGCTCGGGCCCAACGGCAGCGGCAAGTCCACGCTGCTGCGCATGGTCTACCGCGTGCTGCGGCCGGCTGGTGGCCGCGTGCGCGTGGCGGGCCGCGACGTCTGGCAGGCTGGCGCGCGTGAGAGCGCCCGCGCCATGGCTGTGCTCGCGCAGGAGGGCGGCGGCGCGTTCGACCTGTGCGTGCGCGACATGGTGCTGATGGGCCGCACGCCGCACCAGTCGCCGTTCGCGCGCGACAGCGACGAGGATCTGCGCATTGCCGCCGAAGCATTGGAGCGCACCGACACCGCGCATCTGGTCGAGCGCATGTTCTCCACCCTGTCGGGCGGCGAAAAGCAGCGCGTGCTGATGGCCCGCGCACTTGCGCAGCAGGCGCCGCTCTTGATCCTGGACGAGCCGACCAACCACCTGGACGTGCGCCACCAGTTCGCGCTGATGCAGCTGGTGCGCCGCCTGGGCCTGACCACGCTGGCCGCGCTGCACGACCTGCAACTGGCCGCGCACTACTGCGACCGGCTCTACCTGCTGCAGGACGGCGCGCTGGTGGCCCAGGGCACGCCGGCGCAGGTGCTGACGGCCAAGCACATCGCGCGCGTCTATGGCGTGCGCGCCAGCGTCACGCCGAGCGCGCACAGCGGCAAACCCGTGATCGAGTACCTGCCCGATGACTTGCGCTGACCCCCGCCTGGACTGCGAGCGCGCGGTGGTGCTGCTCGGGCGCGCCGGCTACGGCGGCGGCGCCCAGTAGGAGCTGGCGCAGCTGCGCGATCGGCTGGCGGCGGCGCTCACCGGCGCGCCGGTGCATGTGGAGGCGGCCTGCGTGGACCGCGCCGGCCCCGGCCTGCCGCAGGCGCTGGACGCCTGCCTGCGGGCGGCGCCGCGCGCGCGGCTCGTCGTGCTGCAGCCGGTCTTTGTGCCGGTCGACCCGGCGCTGCTGCGCTGGCTGCACAAGGTGGCGCAGCGCTGGCGCCACCGCCAGCCGCAGCCGGAGACACTGCCACGCATCGTGTTCGCACCGGCGCTGGGCGCGCTCGACGGCCTGGCGCCGCTGCTGGCGCGCAGCCTGGCGCAGGCGCAAGACCTGCCCGACGTGACGCAGACCCAGCCGAAGCAGTGGGAGCGCGACCCGCGCGCCTGGTCCGAGGTGCCGCCGCTGGCGCGCCACCTGCTGCTGTGCCTGGGCCCGCGCTGCACCGCGCTGGGGGCAGCAGGCCTGTGGGCGCAGCTGCGCGCGCGCCTGCAGGCAGACCCGGAACTGAAGAAGACCGTGATGCCGCTGCACACCAGCTGCCAATACCCGTGCAACCTGGGGCCGCTGGCCATCAGCTACCCCGACGGGCACTGGTTTGGCCACCTGGACGTGCAGGCCATCGATGTGCTGGTGGATGCCGGCCTGCGGCCCGAGGGCGCGGCGCTACGTGGTGCACCGCACGGCGGGGAAACAGGGCGTGATCAGCGGCGCGTGAACACCAGGTCCCACACGCCATGGCCCAGGCGCAGGCCGCGGTTCTCGAACTTGGTCAGCGGCCGGTAGTCGGGCTTGGGCGCGTAGTCGGGGGCGGTGTTGGCCAGCAGCGGCTCGGCGCCAAGTACTTGCAGCATCTGCTCGGCGTAGGGTTGCCAGTCGGTTGCGCAGTGGATGTAGCCGCCGGGCTTGAGCCGCCCGGCCAGCTGCGCGACCAGCGGCGGCTGGATCAGGCGGCGCTTGTTGTGCTTTTTCTTGTGCCAGGGGTCGGGAAAGAAGATATGGATGCCGTCGAGCTGCGCGGGCGCGAGCATGTGGGCCAGCACCTCGGTGGCGTCGTGCGCGCAGATGCGGATGTTGGCGATGCCCTGCTCGCCGATGCGCTTGAGCAGCGCGCCCACGCCAGGCTCGTGCACCTCGCAGCACAGAAAGTTGTCGCCCGGGCGCACGCGGGCGATGTGGGCCGTGGCCTCGCCCATGCCAAAGCCGATCTCCAGGATCAGCGGCGCGTGGCGGCCAAACGCGGCGTCTGCGTCCAGCAGCTGCGGCGCGTAGGGCAGCACGAAGCGCGGGCCCAGCTCGGCCAGCGCCTTGGTCTGGCCGGTGGTGGTGCGGCCGGCGCGGCGCACATAGCTTCGGATGGCCTTGGGGTGGGCAACGTCGGCGGGCGCTGCGCCGCTGCGCGAAGGGCCGGTGGCTGCGGGAGCGGCGTTCGGGACGGCGCCGGCGGGGGTGTCGGGTGTCGGGCTGGTATTCACGGGGCGCGATTGTAGAGGTGCGCCCAGGCCTGCTGCCACCAAAGCAGGGCCTGCGCCACGCTGCGCGGCGCGGGCAGCGGCGGCAGGCCCAGCGCCTGCGCGGCCTGCGCCAGCGCCTGCAGCGGCTGGCGCTCGTCGATGGGCGGCGCGCCGTGCTGCTTGGACAGCTTGGCGCCGTCCGGCGTGCACACCAGCGGTGTGTGCAGATAGCGTGGTGCGGGCAGGCCCAGCGCGTGCTGCAGCAGCAGTTGGCGCGGCGTGTTGTCGGCCAGGTCTGCGCCGCGCACGACGTCGGTCACGCCCTGGTCGCCGTCGTCGACGACGACGGCCAGCTGGTAGGCCCACAGGCCGTCGGCGCGGCGCAGCACGAAGTCGCCCACCTCCAGCGCCACGTTCTGCTGCTGCGCGCCCAGGCGGCGGTCGCTCCAGTGCAGCAGGCCGGCCGCGCCCAGCGCAAAACCGGGGCCGGTGTCTCCGCTGGCTGCCAGCTGCGCCTGGTACTTCTCGGTGTGAAAGCGCCAGGCGCGCGCTGGCCGGCCTTGCAGTCCGGCGCGGCAGGTGCCGGGGTAGGGGCGGGCGGTGTGGGCGGCGTGCACATGGCCGCTGGCGGCCAGCGCGGCGTCGATCTCGCGGCGGGTGCAGGCGCAGGGGTAGGCCAGACCGCGCGCCAGCAGGTCGTCCAGCACCTGCTGGTAGCGCCCGGAGCGTGTCGATTGGTACAGCGGCGGCGCGTCCGGCTCAAGGCCGCAGGCGTTCAGCTGCCGCAGGATGTGCTCTGCCGCGCCGGGCACGCAGCGCGGGCCGTCCACGTCCTCGATGCGCACCAGCCAGCGCCCGCCGCAGGCGCGTGCGTCCAGCCAGCTGGCCAGTGCCGCGACCAGCGAGCCGGCGTGCAGCGGGCCGGTGGGAGAGGGTGCGAAGCGGCCTGTGTGGCCGCTCATGCCATGGCCAGGGCCAGCTCCAGCCCGGACACGAACGCGTCTTCCAGCCGGTAGCCCAGGCACCAGTCGCCGCAGGCGCCCAGGCCCAGCTCGGCGTCCCAGACGCAGGTCTGGCCCAGTGACGATTGCGTCTGCGCGTACTGCCAGCGGCGCAGCTGTACGTGGGTGGGCGCGGCGTGGATGCCGGTGACTTCGGCAAAGGCCTTGAGCAGCTTGCCCTGCACGCGCGCGGGCTCGTCCTGCAGGTGCTCGCGCGACCAGGCGGGGCTGGCCTGCACGGTCCAGCGCTCGACCTGGTTGCGTGCGGGTTTGCTCGATTCGCGCGCCAGCCAGGCGATGCGGTGGTGGGTGGAGCGCGCCGCGTTCCATTGCGGGCCCAGCGTGGTCAGGCCCGGCTGCACCGCGTGGGCAAAGGCCAGCATCATGGTCCAGCAGGGGGCGATGTCGACGCCGTCGAGTGCCGCGCTCCAGGCGACGTCCAGCTGCGACTGCAGCAGCAGCGCCTGCGCCTGCGGGGCGGGCAGCGCGAGCACGACGGCGTCGAACTCGCCGCGCTCATGCGTGCTGCCGTCGCGCGATCGGGTGCGCACCTGCCAGCGCAGCCCGTCGCCGCGCGTGAGGCCCACGACCGTCTGGTCGGTGTGCAGCTGGCCGGCCTGCGCCAGCGGCGCGGCCCAGGCGTCGACCAGCGAGCCCATGGTCGGTGTGGCGACCCAGTGCGCCTCGCTGGGCGGGGGCGCGGCCGTGGTCACCCGGCCGGCGGCGTCCAGCATGCGCACCGTGCTGACGCTCCAGCGGCGGCACAGGTCGGGCACGGTTTGCATCAGCGCGGTCTGAAAGCGCCCGTCGCGCACGGTGAAGTACTGCGCGCCGCTGTCAAAGCTGCCAAAGGGCGAGTCCAGCGCCGCGGTGCGCCCGCCGGGCTGGGGTGCGGCCTCGAAGACGTCGACCGCGTGGCCGGCCTGCGCCAGCGTGCGGGCACAGACGACGCCGGCCATGCCGGCTCCGATGATGGCAATGCGCTGCTGTTGTGGCGCAGCGGTGCGGGCGGTAGAGGGCGTTTTGCGGCGTGGGGTGGAACTCATGGTGTGCTTTCGGTGGTTCTGGCAACTCTACACGGCGCGGCTTCAGAAGTGGTGGTTTTCGAGCAGCGCCTTGCGCGTCACCGCGCTTTGCAGCTGCGTGAGCCACCATTGCAGCGCGCGGCCGGGGCCGGTGCGTCCGGGGGCGCACCACAGATAGCCCATGGCCACGCCGCGCGAGGGGCGCGCCACGTGCCGTTGCACCAGGTGGCCGACCTGCAGGTGGTCGCGCACCATGGGCTCGGGCAGAAAGCCGCCGCCCAGGCCGCGCAGCTGGGCGTGCAGCTTGGCGCGCATGTTGTCCACGGTGAGCACGTCCTGGCCGGGCAGGATGCCCACGGTGGTGGAGCTGCGCCGCGCCGAATCGGCCACGGCCACCATGCGGTGGGCGCGCAGCGTGGCGTCGGACAGCGGCTCGGGCAGTTTGGCAAGCGGGTGGTGGGGTGCGACGACGAAGATGAAACGCAGCTCGCCCAGCGGCGCGCTCTGCAGTCCGGCGACGTTGGGCGACAGCGCATCCAGCGTCACGCCGATGGCCAGGTCGGCCTGGCCCGAGATCAACGCCTCGGCCGTGCCACCCAGGATGCCGTCGCGCCACTTCAGGCGCGTGGGCGGCGCCAGCGCGTAGAAGGCCTCGATCAGCTCCAGCATGGTGGCCGGCGAGATGGCGCCGTCCACCGACAGCGTCAGCTGCGGCTCCCAGCCCGTGGCGACGCGGCGGATGCGCTCGGCAATGGCGTCCACGTCGTCGAGCAGCCGCGCGCCCTCGCGCAGCAGTTCCTGCCCGGCGGGGGTCGCGCGCGCCTGGCGGGTGCTGCGGTCGAACAGCAGCACGTCCAGTGCGTCTTCGACCTGGCGCACGCGGTAGGTCAGCGCGCTGGGCACCAGGCCCAGCTGGCGCGCCGCCGCGGCAAAGCTGCCGGTCTCGGCAATCGCCTGCAGCATGCACAGGTTGTCGGGCGTCAGGACGTTGCGGCTGTTTTGCATGGTCTGGGTGTGTCAATTCAAACGAATTGAATGATGCCTTCAAGGCCGCGGCGCTTGCAAGTGGGGGCCGCGGCCTAAAGTGGCTTGCATTGGAATAAAGAGAAAGGCCGACACCATGATGAACATCCGCAAGGCGCAGGAGCGCGGGCACGCCAACCACGGCTGGCTGGACAGCCACCACAGCTTTTCCTTTGCTGGCTACTACGATCCGCAGCACATGGGCTGGGGCAATCTGCGCGTGATCAATGAAGACCGCATTGCGCCGGACACCGGTTTTGGCGAGCACGGCCACCGCGACATGGAGATCATCAGCTACGTGCTCGAAGGCGCGCTTGCGCACCGCGACAGCATGGGCCACGTGCAGGCCCTCGTGCCGGGCGAGGTGCAGCGCATGAGCGCCGGCACCGGTGTGCGCCACAGCGAGTTCAACCACGCGCCGGGGCAGACCACGCACTTTCTGCAGATCTGGATCGAGCCGGCGCAGCTGGGCATCGAGCCCGGCTATGAGCAGGCGCGAGTGCCCGATGATGAAAAGCGCGGCCGGCTGCGCCTGGTTGCCGCGCCGGCCGGGCAGGGCGCAAGCGTCAGCCTGCATGCCGACGCGCGCGTCTGGGCCGGGCTGTTCGACGGCGACGAGGCGGCGCAGCTGGACGTCGATCCAAAGCGCAAGGCCTATGTGCAGGTGGCGCGCGGCCAGTTGCAGGTCAACGGCGTGCCGCTGTCCGCGGGCGACGGCGCGATGCTGCAGGGCGAGCCGCGCATCACGCTGGACGCGGGCGATCGGGCCGAGGTGCTGGTGTTCGACCTGGCGCCGTGACCGGGAGGCGCTAGGGCCTGTTAACGCTATTTTTGGCGGTGCGAACATACTCAAAACGGCGTCAATCGAGACGTGCGACGCAGCCCAGACTGGGTGTCTGGGCAAGGAGCGCAACGAAGAGTGGCGCCGTTTTGAG